>QOAB01000028.1 GCA_003978285.1 Candidatus Thioglobus sp. | reverse complement strand
ACGAACGTGTGGCGGGGTGCTTGTTTTTTTTGGTTCTAACCACGCCAGCAATAATATTAGCCAGTTGTAAAGTTGTGGTGATTGCTTGATCTTGTTGAATTCTTTTAATCGCACTGGCAATGTGTCGGCTTTTCCTTTCTTCACCAAACTCATAAATGACATTGGCAATCTCAACTGCATCGGCATTTTCTAGCCACTGTGCGGCACTGATGCCACTGGTTTGGTCCATACGCATATCCAGTGGCCCATCTGAATTAAAACTAAAGCCACGATCAGCGTTGTCTAGTTGTGGTGATGACACACCTAGATCCATCAAGATGCCATCGATTTTTCCGGATAAATTCCTCTCGCTTAATATTTCACCCATATGAGTGAAAGCACTGTGAATAACGGTGAGACGCTCATCATTAAAGTTCTCTTTAGCAAATTCAACGGCGTGGATGTCTTGATCAAAAGCGATAACCGAACCCGACTTGTCTAACTTATCTAGGATGCCCTGCGTATGTCCGCCTCGACCAAAAGTTGCGTCAATATAGATACCGCCTGTTTTTATGTTAAGTGCATCGATTGACTCGGTAAACATCACTGATTGGTGATGATTGGAGGTCATAGCGATAATTGGGTAATTTCTGGTGGGACTGCTTCTTTTTTGCTGAGTGAATCGAGGCTTGTCATTTGTTTATGCCAAGCATCTTCATCCCACAACTCAAAGTTATGACCTTGACCGCTTAGGATTATTTTCTTATTGAGTTTGGCGTATTCTCTCAAGGTTGATGGAATTAGAATGCGGGATGCTTTATCGAGCTCACAATCGGTCGCATGACCAATGAGTTTTCGTTTTAAGCGTTTTGTATGGATGTTAAGCGAAGGTAATGCACTTACCTTGCGCTCAAGATTTTGCCAATCTCCCAAAGGATAAAGTAGCAAACAGTTGTCGTCTGGGTGGATACTGAGCACCATCTGACCTGCACAAGCCTTGTCGATTTGCGCTTGATGACGCGTTGGAATTTTTAACCTTCCTTTTGCGTCAACGGTTAGACTATGAACCCCCCTAAACATTTTCTCTTCCCCAAGATTTTTTGTTGATTAAACAACAGCAACGAAGCTAATAGCTAAGATAACGGCTGATGATGTATAAATAATTGTGTGTAAAGCTGCTTCCATGATTTCCCCTTTTATGGTTGATTAAACATAACTCTCCTCAAGTTATAAATAAACATTTTATACCACTTTAGTCCACTTACAACCACTTTTGTTTAAAAAATTAGGAAATAATCAAAATCACTTTAAAGCCATAATATAGAGAGGCTTTTTGTCTCTAAAAATCATTAAAAATCTTGTTTTAACACCTAAAAATAGTATTTTTATGAAAAAAATACTTAAATCAAATGCAATACAAGCCTTATCCATATCATTATTCCAAAATTTGGGAAATTTTCAAAATTACTGATTTTTTGAATAAGTTAACCGTGCAAAGCGTTATTTGATATGATTACAGTTATAAAGGGTTGATTCCAAGGAAAATAACATGAAATTGGTTTACGCATTACGAGGTCAAATTAATTATTTGTTTTATCGATGGATTGCACGTCCTTTGATTTTTTTATGGGAAGCAGAAACCGCGCATAACAAGCTTAAGCAGTTAGGCCTGTTGTTTGCTTCTAATGTTTTAGGTCGGCGTTTATTGAAAGCTTTGTTTTATTACCAACACCCAAGCCTAAACACCACAGTTGATGGCATCAAGTACGACAATCCAATTGGTCTTTCAGCAGGCTTTGATAAAGATGGTGAGCTGACGGATGCTTATCCACTCATAGGTTTTGGTTTTGCTGAACTCGGTTCTTTTACCGGCGATGTGTGTCCGGGTAATCCAGGTGTGGGCAGACGTTTATTTCGTCTGGTTAAATCTAAATCAATCCTAGTTTGGTATGGGCTTAATAACCAAGGCGCAGAAGCCATTGCTAAAAGATTAAAAGGTAAAAAATTTAAGATACCTATTGGTATTAGTGCTGCCAAAACTAACAATGCTGCGAGTTTTGATTTGCAAAATTCTATCGATGATTATTTAAAAACAGTCAATGAATTTAAGGAAATTGGCCATTATTACACCGTTAATATTTCTTGTCCAAACACCCAAGACGGCGAGCCTTTTGTTGATCAAAAAAATTTAGATGTATTACTTAGTGCGCTAGATAAGGTCAAACAAGAAAGTAAACCGGTTTATATAAAAATGGCCGCTGATTTAGAGATAGATGAAATTAATATAATTGTCGATGCTTGCTTAAAGCACAAGATCGATGGCTTGGTACTCACCAACTTAACCAAACCATCAATGAGTGATGAGTACCTTAAAGAAGAATTAACTTTTGATAAAGGGGCGCTCAGTGGTTTACCAGTGCAGAGAATTTCAACGGAAATTGTACGCCATGTTTATCAAAGAACGCGTGGTAAGATTACCATTATTGGTGTGGGCGGTGTGTTTAGTGCGGATGATGCTTATGAGAAAATTACCTCTGGGGCTAATTTAATCGAACTTATTACCAGCATGATTTTTGAAGGTCCGCAAGTGGTCGGTGAAATTAATCGTGGCTTGGTTGAGTTACTTAAAAAAGACGGATTCTCATCAATCGAAGCCGCAGTAGGATCGCGCAATCCATTACTTTAGATAGAGCCTTTAAATTTCTTTAATTAAACTCTTGATAACTTGAGCAGAAGTATCAAAAGATTTTTGCTCATCAACGGTAAAATTCAGCTCAACAATTTTTTCTACACCATTCTCACCTAGCATCACAGGCACGCCAATAGCGATATCACTCTGTCCATACTCACCTTCGAGCATGGTGATGCAAGGAAGGAGTCGATGCTTGTTATGTACTATGGCTTCCACCATTATTGTCACTGCAGCACCTGGGGCATCATAGGCGCTGGATTTTTGTTTGAGATTGAGTATTTCTGCACCACCATCGCGGGTGCGTTGAATCAGATTGTCAATGGTATTTTGATCAAGTAAGTGTTCAATTGAAATACCGCTAACCGTGGTGAATCTTGGCAAAGGCACCATGGTGTCACCATGACCACCGAGTACCATGGCTTGAATATCGTTAATAGAGTAGTCTGTTTCCATGGCAATAAAACTTGATAGGCGCATTGAATCTAAAATACCAGCTTGCCCCATAATACGGTTGCG
>QOAB01000087.1 GCA_003978285.1 Candidatus Thioglobus sp. | reverse complement strand
GGATAGTAATACCATGCTCTGTATAGTCTTTATCCAGTGCGGTTTGAATCATTGAATCGAAGCCTCTAAGCAGGGTATCGGCACGGCCAAAAATCTCTACTTCTGAGCCAAGTGCATTGAGTACACCTGCGAGCTCTACGCCAATATAGCCACCACCAATCACAGCCACTTTTTTAGGTAAGTCTTCTAATTCAAAAAAACCATCTGAAGTAATACCATGCTGCGCACCTTCGATATGCGGAACAGCAGGCTCACCACCAGGGGAGAGTACAATATGATCAGCTGTGTAAGTTTCACCATTAACAGAGACTGTATTTTTATCGACTAATTTACCAAAGCCGTGAATATAGTCAACACCTAAGTCTTCCAAATACCCGTCGTACCAATTGGTAATACCTTTGATGTAGTTATCTCTACCTTGTTTAAGTTTTTTCCATGAAAAACTTTTCACCTCGACATCAAAACCGAAGCCTTGTGCGCTGTTAACATGGGTGGCAGCATTGGCGGCAAACCACATGACTTTTTTAGGTACGCAGCCAACATTCACACAAGTGCCACCAATGGTTTTTACTTCAATGACTAAGCATTTTTTGCCGTATTCACTGGCACGCTCAACCGCCGATAATCCTCCAGAACCTGCACCAATTGCGATCATGTCATAATGTATTACCCTCCCAGAGGACTGCTGTGTATCGCTTGTCATTCTATTCTCCTAATAACCAGCCTTGAGGCTGGCTTCAATAAATTTATCTAAATTACCATCTAGTACATCTTGTGTATTGGTTGATTCTACCCCAGTACGCAAATCCTTAATACGAGACTGATCAAGCACATAGGAGCGAATTTGATGCCCCCAGCCAATGTCAGACTTTGCATCTTCTAATTCTTGGTTTTCGCTATTGCGTTTTTGCATTTCTAACTCATAGAGTTTGGATTTGAGCTGCTTCATTGCTTGGTCTTTATTAGCATGTTGTGAGCGGCCATCTTGACACTGAACCACAGTGTTAGTTGGTAAGTGGGTAATACGTACTGCCGAATCAGTTTTGTTGACATGCTGGCCGCCTGCACCACTGGCACGATAGGTATCAATGCGAATATCAGCCTTGTTAATTTCAATATCAATATTGTCATCCACTTCAGGGGAAACAAAGACCGACGAGAAAGAAGTGTGGCGTTTTCCATTGGCATTAAAGGGTGATTTTCTTACCAAGCGATGGATGCCGATTTCACTACGTAACCAACCAAACGCATAGTCGCCATCAAAATGAATGGTGGCTGATTTAATGCCAGCAACTTCACCGGCCGACACTTCCATGAGTTTTACTTTGAAATTATGTTTATCACCCCAGCGTAAATACATCCGTAAAATCATCTCAGCCCAATCTTGCGCCTCAGTACCGCCTGAACCTGATTGAATATCTAAATAAGCAGAATTGGCATCGAGCTCGCCATTAAACATGCGTTCAAATTCTAATTGTTTAACTGAGGTTTCAATGCGATTTAAGTCGTTAATAACGCTATTAGCAGTATCTTCATCATCTTCAGATTGCGCCATATCTAAGAGTTCTTTTGCATCTTCTAAAACAGCGCTTGCCTCATCAAAGGTTTGGCAAATTGATTCTAGTTTTGATTTCTCTTGACCTAAGGCTTGAGCTATTTCTGGGTTAGACCAAATGTCTGGGTTTTCCATCTCTAGCAAAACCTCTTCGAGCCTACCTCGTTTTTCTTCCAAATCAAGATGTACAGACAAAACATAGGAGCGCTCTATTAGGTCTTCAATTTTTTGATAAGTGGGGGATAGCTCCATAAACTGTATTTTAACTAAAGCATTACTGTAGAAACAAAAAAAGCCCCAAAAAGGGGCTTTTTATCAAAGTAAGAAACTTACTTTCTAAGACCTAAACGAGAAATTAAATCAGAATAAGCAGTTACATCATTACCTCTAAGGTAAGTTAGTAATTTTTTACGCTGAGAAACTAAACGCAAAAGACCTCTTCTTGAGTGGTGATCTTTTTTGTGCGTTTTAAAATGCTCAGTTAAATGCTTAATACGCGCAGTTAGTAATGCAACTTGCACGTTCGTTGAACCAGTATCGTTGGCTTCTTGTTGGTATTCTTTAATAATAGATTGTGTATCAATTGACATAATTAGTATAAGTAAAAGTAAATCAAAATTCAGTAAAGGGTTAATTATACGCTAATTATTTTTTTGATTCCACACCTTGAGTAAAAAATTAATAAAAAGAGGCTTCCCCATTGGGTCTCGTTTTAAAGCGTTTATGAATCCATAAATATTGCTCGGGCGCTTTGAGAATTTGATCGTGCAAAATTTGGTTGGTTCTAGTGGCATTATCAATTGCATCGCTACTTGGATAATCCGTTAGTGGTGCATCAAAACTCATGGTATAGCCCTTATCAGTGCGAATGAAGAAATAAGGAATCACCACTGTGTTTGGTGTTTTTGCTAAACGTGCCGTTGCGGCAATGGTAGCGGTTTGAATGTTGAAAAAAGGCGCAAAAACAGAGTTTTTTTCGCCCAAGTCTTGATCGGGTGCATACCAAATAGGCAGACCACTCTTTATTGTTTTCATCATGGTACGCGTGTCTTTGGTTTTGATCATGGTTGCCCCATTGTTAACAAAACCTTTGCGCATCGCCTCATCAAACAAAGCATTATTTTGTGGACGGTAGATATTAGCAACCTTGTGTTTTAACAGTAGTGCTCTTGAGCCTAGCATTAGCGGCATAAAATGGGCAGCAAGTATAATAACACCTTGTTTTTTATTCAATGCATCCGTCAAGTGATGTTCATTATGGATGGTGATGAGTTTTTGTATTTTTTCGCTTTTACCAAAGTAAGCATTGGCTGTTTCAAAAAGTGAAATGCCGATTGCTTCAAAGTTTTGCTTTACTAGACTTTCCACTTCAATTGAGCTTTTATCGGGAAAGCAGCGAGCGATGTTAATAAATGCGATTTTTCTAAATCGAGAAAGTAATGGGTAGAGTAATCGACCAATGCCAGTACCAATAAACACTTGTGCGGCAAAAGGCAATTTGGTGCCTAATTTCATAAAGCCAATCAAAAACCAAGTTGGTATAAATTTAGGGTGATAAAAATTTTGTTTTTTCATTAAAATAGTTTTTATGCCTTATATCAGTCAAAGCTTTATTGACGATTTACCTAATCAAATTGACATTGT
>QOAB01000007.1 GCA_003978285.1 Candidatus Thioglobus sp. | reverse complement strand
CATTTGTACCAGTTGGTAATGGTAATTATGGTTCGTTAACGTTTGTTAGCGAGATTGTTGATATCAACTCAATCAATCAAGTAATCGGCACTTGGACTTATACCTTAGATAATAACAACCTAACTACGAGCGCATTAACTGCTGGTGAGCAAGTTGCTGATACCATTACTATCAAAATTGATGACAACAATGGTAGTGATGTCACTCAAGATATTGTTATCAACATTACAGGTGTTAATGATGCGCCGGTCGCTACCAACGACACCGCAACAACCGATGAAGACATTTTAGTCAACATCAATGTACTAGACAACGACACAGATATTGAAGGTGATACACTGACTGTCACTCAAGCAACAGCAGCCAACGGCACAGTAACGATTAACGCTGATGGAACATTGGCCTACACGGGTAACAAAGACTTCAATGGCACAGACACCATTACTTACACTCTCAGCGATGGAGCATTGACTGACACGGAAACGGTTGAGGTAACACTTGACCCTGTTAACGATGCCGCCACTATAACTGGCAATGGTATTGATAACCCAATTAACTTGGATGAGGCTAATGTAGCTCTAACAACATCAGGTGTTCTGACTTCAGTGGATATTGATAATCTTGATACCTTCACTGCATCTACCAATGTAGGCACTTACGGTACGCTCAATCTTACTGAGAATGGATTATGGGACTATGAGGCTAACTCGGCTCATGACAACTTAGCCAAAGGTGTAACAGCAACTGATGAATTTACTGTTGCCTCAATAGACGGCACTGAAGCTGTCATTACTATCACCATTACCGGTACCAACGATGCACCAGTCATTGATTCAACTGTTGAGCAGACAGGTGCCTTAACAGAAGATCATGCCATCGCCACAGCTACTGGCATGGTAATAGCTACCGATGCTGATATGGGTGATAGTCTAACTTACAGTGTTAATAACACACAAGGCACTTACGGTTCTATTAGCCTTGATACCCAAACGGGTCAATGGACATACACCATTGACAATACCGCAGGCTCAGCAACACAAGCACTGGCCAAAGCAGAGCAAGCAACAGATAACTTTAGTGTGACTGTTACGGATGGTGAAGACAGCACATCACAAGAGATTGTCATCAGTATTACTGGTACAAATGACGCACCAATCGCAACTACTGACAACGTAACAACTAATGAAGATACATCGGTCATTATTGATGTACTTGCTAATGACTCCGATGTTGATGGTGATGACTTAACAGTCACTTCAGCCACAGCCAATAACGGTACAGTCAGTATCAACGCTGATGGCACACTAGGCTACCAAGGCAAACAAGACTTTAATGGCACAGACACCATTACTTACACAGTAGATGATGGCAAGGGTGGTACGGATACAGCAACCGTAACCGTAGATATAGCAGCTGTTAATGATGCGCCGACAATTGTAAGCGGAATCTCTAGTGTTAGTATGTCTGAGACAGAATCTAATATCTATGATTTATCTGCCCATTTTTCTGATGTTGAAGGTGATACGCTAACATACAATGGAACTATTGTTAATGATGTTGGTGATTATATTTCTGATCTTCCATCATCTTGGTTAAATCTTGATTCTGCTACAGGTGTTATTACTTCCAAACCAGGGATAACAAACAGTGGTGATTATAATATCAAAATTACTGCCAAGGAAGCTAACACTGCTGAAACGCATGAAGTTACTACTTCATATGTATTGTCTGTAGAAAACGCGATTGTCTCAGTAGCATCTCATGGTACCTTAAGTAACGCACAAGCATTTTTAGATGCTAATGACAATGGCGCGCTTGATTGGATAGATGCTAATGGTGACAATAAGTGGGATGCTGGAGAGGGTGAGTCTTGGACATTAACAGGTGATGATGGTGGTTTTGTACTAATAGGTATTTCTCAAGATGAGATGGATAATGGTAAGGTTGTTATTCAGTCCTATACTGATGAGAATAGCAACGTTTTGACACGAGATCTTATTTCAGGGTCTAGCGTTGAAGATATTGTGTTGACCTCTTCCACTTCGGCAACAGTCGTTACCCCATTGACAACATTGATTGAAGCTGGAGCCGGAAATAGTGACCAGGTGTTGGCCGCATTTGGACTTAATGAAAATACAGGTGATTTAAATTCCTTTAATCCTTTTGCTGATGGAGTAAATCAAGATGATGCTGTAGCATTTGAAAAAGCAGCGTCACAAATCTTTACAGCAGTTAACGCGGTATCACAGTCTATTGTTGCCGCCAATGATGGCTCTGGTGCATCAGCATTTAGTGATACTTTGAGTCAATTGGCGGCTAAGATTAGTGATGCTGGATCAATTGATCTTTCTGATGGCACTCCAAATGGTGACCTATCAGCTCTATACAATAGTGCAGTTGAATCAGCAGGTCTTGCTAGTGATGATCGACTCAATAAGTATTCTGCATCGATCACAAAGGCTATTTCAAATATTAATAATCAGATTAATGATATTGAAAGTTTTGATGAATCGGCAAAGGGCACCTTGAGTCTTGGTGCTGATGAGCTATCAAAGCAAGTTACGGATGCTGTTAAGAATGATATTGCAATTACACTAGCTGCAGATAAACTTATCACATTGACTGAAAATGATACCCATGAGTTTGGAATTGACGAATTGAATGGAACGAGCGGATCGACTCATGTGATCGTGACACAGGAAGAAAATTTAGAAACAGGAGTAGAAGAAGTAACGATAGCTTTATCCAGTTACGGCGGCTATGCCTCTTTAGACTTTAATCAAATCACTAATAAATTCGAATACTCTTTAAACAATGCAGATGCGTTGGAAAATATTAGAACTATTTCTGAAACCCTAATTATTAAGAGTTCCTATACTAATGCTGGTGTTCCAACAACTTTATATACTGAACTGACAGCCTTTATTGTTGGTTTAAATGACAACCCTATAATAGAAAGTAAAAATATAATTGGAGATATTGTCGAAGATGATGTTAACAATACAGTTATTGGACAAATTACGGTTAATGATATTGATGGCTTTCATGCAGAGTCTTTATCTATAGATACAATTTCATTTGTACCAGTTGGTAATGGTAATTATGGTTCGTTAACGTTTGTTAGCGAGATTGTTGATATCAACTCAATCAATCAAGTAATCGGCACTTGGACTTATACCTTAGATAATAACAACCTAACTACGAGCGCATTAACTGCTGGTGAG
>QOAB01000035.1 GCA_003978285.1 Candidatus Thioglobus sp. | reverse complement strand
CTTGCCATGAGCACCTGCACCAATACCAATATAATCACCAAACTGCCAATAATTCAAATTGTGCTTAGATGAAATCTTGCCAAAAGCTGACACCTCATAACGTGCAAATCCATGTTGTTCCAATAGCGCCACACCTTGTTCACCCATACGCCAAATATCATCGTCTTTAGGTAGTGTAGGCGGAAATTTAGCAAACAAAGTATTGGGCTCAATGGTGAGCTGATAAAACGAAATATGCTGTGGATTCAAATCCATTGCCTGATTAAGATCTGACAAACAACTGTCAATACTTTGCCCTTCTAAACCATACATTAAATCAATATTAAAATTATCAAATATCTGGCCGGCAAAGGTGCAAGCCTTGCTTGCTTCTTGTGCACTATGAATACGGCCTAAAGCTTTAAGATGATGATTCTGAAAAGATTGCACACCAATCGAGAGTCGATTAATACCAATGTCTTTGAAGGCTTTGAACTTTTCAATTTCAAAGGTGCCAGGATTAGTCTCTAGGGTAATTTCAATATTTTTCTCGAATATGAGTTTTGATTTTAAGCCAATGAACAATTCTTGCAATTCATCCGCACTCATGAGACTTGGTGTGCCACCACCGATAAATATTGAATGAATGGAGCGGCCTTGAATCGTGTCTAATTCGTTGTCTAAATCTTTTAGTAGTGTTGCAATATAGCCTTCTCGATTGCCAGTTTCATGTGAGTTGAAGTCACAATAGGGGCATTTTTTAACACACCATGGGTAATGAATATAAAGCGATAGCGGCGGTAGTATTAGCAAGCTTTTAGTTCTTCAAGTAATGCGGTGAGTGCCCGACCTCGATGCGAGAGAGTGTTTTTAATTTCTGGCGCTAATTCAGCCGATGCACAACTATGGGTAGGTACATAAAAAATTGGATCATAGCCAAAACCATTTTCCCCTACCTTTTTACGTAAGATTTCACCTTCCCAGCCACGCTGAATAATAATGGGTGTTGGGTCGTTAGCATGTTCTATAAAGACAATAGCACACCAAAATCGAGCAGTACGCTCACCCTCAGGAATGACGTGCATTTGATCTAATAGCTTTTGGGTATTGGCTTCATCATCGCCATGCTTGCCCGCATAACGCGCCGAATAAATACCTGGCCCACCGCCTAAGGCATCAACCACAATACCCGAGTCATCAGCCAAAGCAGGCAGGCCTGATTGCTCAGATGCATTGCGAGCTTTGATCAGTGCATTTTCAACAAAGGTTAGGCCGGTCTCAGGCACTTCTTCAACCTGCCTATCACTCATAGAGATCACTTCATAAAGACCATCTAGCATTGTGTTAAATTCTCTGATTTTGCCTTTGTTGTTACTCGCAAGAATGATTTTTTTCATAATGATGTATAATCGGTAGATATTTAGAATTTAAGGAAAAAACATGACTCAAGACGAAATGAAACATGCGGTCGCACAAGAGGCGCTTAAATTTGTCGTAAAAGACACTATTATAGGCGTGGGCACCGGATCAACAGCGAATTTTTTCATTGATGCATTAGCCACAATGAAAGACGATATTAAAGGCGCAGTTGCAAGTTCTGTTGCAACAGCTGAACGTTTAGAAGCTCATGGTATTAAAGTATTTGATTTAAATGAAGTAGAGGTAATATCGGTTTATGTTGATGGTGCTGATGAATCCGATGATAGTTTAAACCTAATTAAAGGCGGTGGCGGCGCACTTACTCGTGAAAAGATTGTTGCCGCAGTGGCCGATAAGTTTGTGTGTATTGCCGATGAATCAAAATTGGTAAAAGTGATGGGTGATTTCCCATTGCCTGTTGAGGTCATTCCAATGGCGGCAAACTATGTTAAGCATCAAATCACTCGTAGAATTGGTGGCACGCCGTTTGTTCGTGAAAATTTTGTCACAGATAATGGTAACCTAATCTTGGATGTTGAAGGTTTGAAAATTACCGACCCTAAAGCCACAGAAACAGAGCTAGATAGTATTGTTGGTGTTGTGACTAACGGTTTGTTTGCTAATCGTGGTGCTAATGTATTGTTACTGGGCACACCGACTGGTGTCACCGTTATCGGCGCTTAACCAGGCAAGTCTTTATATAAATCTAACGTTTGTTGTAGATTATCAATCCTCACACTTAAGACATCAAACAGATCTTGAGAGTGAGTCACCGCTTTTGCACGTTCGTAATGTCCGATAGCCTTATCTAATTTGCCTTGCACAATAAGCGCTTTTGCACTTTGGATGTGCGATCGGTCAAAAGCACCCAGCTCAACAAACAAACTTGATAGCAATTGATACGACTGATAACTACCTTTATTAACTCGCAAAAAAGGTTTTAAGGTTGCCACACCTAAGCGGGGCTGTTGATTATCCAGATAAGCTTGTGCCGCGTAATACACACTAGACTCATCATCTTCGATCAAATTATTTTTCTCAAAATATTGTTGTGCCTGATCAATCTCACCCAGTTTAGAAGCGATACGCCCCGCCATAATATAGCTTGGTTTGCTATGATCTAAGTCTAACAACTGATCTACATGTGCCTTAGCAGTTGAATACTCTTGCTGGTCAAACGCCTGATAAGCTTGCATATAATGCGTAATCGCCTTGTCTTGCTCAAGTTTGATACGCCCATGTTTGCGATAATACAATTTGGCCTTGGTTGTTGTGTATTCAAACGAGTCTTTTCTATAATCACCTGAAGCTCTTGCTGCACGCTGCATACTATCGGAGATACGATTAATACTCAGTGGGTGCGAGCGTAAAAACTCCTCAGCAGATGAAGTGTCTTTTAATTTTTCAAAGAAATGTGCCATGCCTTGCGGATCAAAACCTGACTTAGATAACATCGCAGTACCAATACGGTCAGCCTCCCACTCATGCTCGCGGGTAAAGTTAATGCTTTGTTGTGCTGTACCTGCTACGGTTGAGGCAACAATCGCCTGAGAAGCGTCAGAATTATCAACCAATATCGCCGCCAACATGCCCGCCGCAATTAAATAAGTTTGTTTATCGGTTTTTTCACTAAATCGTTTAAGGTGATTTTGGGTGACGTGTGATATCTCATGTGAAAGTACACCGGCTAATTCTGACTCCGAATCTGAACTAAGCAACATACCCGTATGTACGCCGATATAACCATAAGGGCCAGCAAAGGCATTAATACTGTCATCATTGAGCAATAAAAAACCAAAGTGTTTGTCAGGGTTTTCACTGTGCATGCCCAGCTCATAACCCAATTCTCGTAAAT
>QOAB01000071.1 GCA_003978285.1 Candidatus Thioglobus sp. | reverse complement strand
AGCAGAAGGTTAGGGTGGTTGGCGAAGACATTGTCCAGCCACAACAAGACGAAGCACTAACCACTGCTGAATTAGAAGCGGTTAAAGACCGCCTAACCAAAGCCAGAACACAGCTAATGCTAGACAAACCTTTTTTAGGTAATTTGGTCTTGCGTTTACCCTTAATCGCTGCTGACTCCTGGTGTAAAACCAGCGCTACAGACGCCAAAAGTTTTTACTACAACCCTGAGTTTATTGATTCACTCAATAATCATCAAATCAAATTCATTCTTATTCACGAAGCACTACACTGTGCACTCACTCACTTTGCACGCCGAGGTAATCGCACCAAGCACAAGTGGGATTTGGCTTGTGATTTTGCCATTAATCCACTCTTAGTTAAGGAAGGCTTTCACCCACCCATTGATGTGCCAATTTTCCGTCAATACGAAGGCATGATCGCCGAAGAGATCTACCCAATGATCGATGATAATCTTGATCAGGAGCCGATGGATCAACACCTGTATGATGACCAAGCCAACGATGATTCTAAATCTTCAGATGGTGGCATGCGTGAAGACGACTTACAAAAAGAGCAAGAGCAACAATCGACCCCGGAGTCTAAATCAAACGATGGTAATAAAGGTGGCATGTCTCAGCTTGCACAACAACCCCCAGCTTTACAGCCGGATGAAGTTGATAAGCTCGCCACTCAATGGCAAAAGAACTTGGCATCCTCCGCACAGTTGGCACAACAAGCCGGCAAACTTGATGGTGAATTTGCCAAGCTAATTGATTTTTTCTTACAACCTCAAGTCTCATGGCAATCACTTTTAGCACAGTACATGTCAACCTTTGCTCGTGATGACTTCTCCTATGCACGCCCATCACGCCGACCAGGGGAGGCAATTATGCCATCGCTCAGATCTCATCAACTTGATATTACTGTGGCGATTGATACTTCTGGTTCTATCTCACAAGAAGAGATCGATGAGTTTGTTTCTGAGGTTGACGCCATTAAAGCTAATTTACGCGCTGGCATTACCTTGCTTGCTTGTGATGACAGTCTCTCCGAGCACTCGCCTTGGCGTTTTGAGGCATGGAATGAGTTGCAATTTCCAGCATCACTCGGTGGCGGTAAAGGTACTAACTTTATTCCAGTATTTGATTATATCGCCAAGCAAGATACACCATCAGACGTGCTTATTTATTTCACTGATGCCAAAGGTAAGTTCCCTGAGTTTGAGCCCAATTATCCGGTTTTGTGGCTTATTAAAGGTAAAGAGCGTGTACCATGGGGGTCTCGTATCCAACTAAATTAAATCATGAGAGATTTTTCTGCCACTGAACTTGACGAATACTTAGAGGACAACCAGCCGTTGTTGCTAGATGTACGCGAGCAGTGGGAATGGGACAAATGCCATTTTGAAGATGCTACTTTGTTACCCATGGGTCAAATCATGGCCAATATTGACACGCTAGACAAATCTAAAGAAACGGTGATTATCTGCCATCACGGTATTCGCTCAATGCAAGTGGCACGTTACTTCGACTCAGTTGGGTTTGAAAATATTATTAACTTACGTGGCGGTATTGACGCTTGGGGTAAGCAAGTAGATAGCTCGATGGCGCTGTATTAAAAACTGATTTCAAAGAATTCGTTAAACTTCTTTCGCTGTTTTTGTGCTTCATGAATATTCATTAATTCAAACCGTAGTTTGGTATTCGGCTGTCGCTGTGCAAGCCTGGCCAAATCAAGTGAAAACACCGTGCCAATCTTAGGGTAGCCACCAATACTGGGTGCATCTTTAAGTAAGATAATTGGCAAACCATCAGTGGCAATCTCCACACAGCCATAGCTAATACCCTCTGATATCATTCGCTCTTTCTTAATCGAAATCGGTGCGCCACTCAAGCGACAACCGGTTCGATCATTGGCATTGGTAACGGTGTAGTTTTGATTAAAAAACAAATCTCTCTGGTTAATACTAAACTCATTAAATTGATAAGTTGGTAGTAGTCTTAAAGTAATATCTTGATTGTAATTGGGTATATATTGTGGTGGAATAAAACGATAAGTCGTCTCATTAAAACCCTTATACGACAGCTCATCACCTTCAGCCAGTTTAGCGCCAATGTGCTCACGCAAATTAACAGATCTTGAATCAAACAACACGGGTGTATCAAGTCCACCTTTAACAGCCAAGTATGCGCGCACGCCAATTTTGGGGTTACCCCAGCTAAGCACATCACCTTTATGGATTTGTAAGCCGTGCCACATTTGAGCTGTCTCATCATTAATCTTAAAATCAAGATCTGCACCCGTCACAGCAATAAACGTATCTGCTTGCACTTCAAGCTGCAAACCACCAAAAGTGATCTCTATCACTGCATCATTAAAATGATTATTAAGTAAATGATTAGCCCATGCGTAAGCGTGCTCATCCATTACCCCTGATTGACTCATGCCGTGCTCACCATGATTAAGACGCCCGTAATCTTGCACGGTGGATAAAAAGCTAGATTTAATTACCTTAAAGCTCATAATAATCCGCCATTTTTAAGGTACTCATCACGCGTGATTGAATAAAATTTCACCTTGTCACCAACACGAAATTTATCAACATTCTCAGGGTTATTGAGTGACAAGTCTAACAAGGTTCGCCCCACAATATTCCAACCACCTGATGAGTCAGCAGGGTAGATAGCAGTTTGACTCTCAGCAATACCAACACTACCGGCAGGAATCTTAATTCTTGGTGTGGGTAGGCGCGGCAATTGTATACGCTCATCTACTTCACCTAGAAAAGCAAACGCAGGGCTGAAGCCAATCGCATAAATCAAATAGGCTTGCTCAGTATGAATCTCAATAAAAACGTCTAAATCTAGATTTTTTTCTGCCAGTAGTCGCTCAAGATCTAAGCCAACTTCCAATCCATAATAAACAGGAATGTGCGTGGTATTTGACTCTAATACGCTTGATTGACTTTCTTGCTGGGTTAAACATTGTTCAATTTGTGTGCGTAAATCTTGCTCTGCGATTTTATTAAGATCGTAACTCACGTGTAGTGAAGTGTAAGACGGAATTAAGTCAACAATAACGTCACTTAGGGTGTTTTTTAGCTGATTTGCAAAATTTCCGATTTTTTCAGGCAACGTAGCATCAATCTTGTCGCCAAAATAAATCAGTAGCGCGTTTTCCCCCGCTGAAACGATATTATGCATTTTTTAGCCTTGTTAGCGCCTCTACAGAGGCTAAATTGTCACTATGGAAACAAATT
>QOAB01000066.1 GCA_003978285.1 Candidatus Thioglobus sp. | reverse complement strand
GTTATCATTCATGTTTGATCTCAGTGCATCACGCAGGGAAACAGAATTCTTCTGACCAAGACATAAGATTAATTGCCCTTTAGCGGTTAGCCTGACACGATTACAACTGCTGCAAAAATTATTAGAAACTGCCGATATCGTGCCCACAGACGAGTGGGTGTTTTCAATTAAATAGCCTTTAGCAGGGCCTGCCGTTTGTTTAGATTTAATAGCAATCAACCGATCTGGCAAGTGTGTGTGTATTCTTTTTAAGATGTCGGCTTCACTGTAGTGATGATCAACCGCGTCAATACCTGCCGTGCCAATTGGCATGGTTTCAATAAAACGAATATCAAGTTTACGCCCAATGGCAAAGTCGACCATGGCTTCAATCTCATCGTCATTAACACCACGCATCACCACCATATTGAGTTTGATAGGGCTCATGCCTGATTCGATAGCTGCGTCTATCCCTTGGATAACTTTGTCTAGATCACCGCCACGAGTAATCTGATTAAATCGCTCCTTATCAAGCGAGTCAATGGAGATATTGGCTCTATTAATACCAGCTGATTTTAGTTGGCTGGCAATGGGTGATAGTAAGTGTGCATTGGTTGAGATTGGGATATCGTTAATAGCAGGGATCTCGCCGAGCATCTTTGCCAGGCTAAGGATGTCTTTGCGTAGTAATGGCTCACCACCGGTAAGTCTAACTTTAGTGACACCTAGTTCACTGAATAATCGCACAATTTTTGCAATCTCTTCATAAGACAGGATCTCATTTCGAGTGGTGTCGGTGATATGATCTTCGTCGCGACAATAGTGACAACGATAGTTACAGTGATCCGTTACCGACACCCTGAGGTAGGTAATATTGCGATTAAACGGATCAATCAATTGCTTCATGTCTAAGCTTTCCAGCCTCCAGACTTTCCACCAGATTTTTCAAGTACTTGGGTTTGGCTAATCACCATACCACGATCAACTGCCTTGCACATGTCATACACAGTCAGTGCTGCCACACTGGCTGCAGTCAGTGCCTCCATTTCCACGCCAGTCTTACCATCAAGTTTGGTGGTGGCGATAATCTCAACACTCGAATCTTCAGTATTGGCGCTCAGCTCCACACTGACCTTGGTTAGCATTAGAGGGTGACACAATGGAATAAGGTCGGCACACTTTTTAGCCGCTTGAATGCCAGCGATGCGTGCAACCGCTAAAACATCACCTTTTTTGTGTTGACCAGAAGTAATCAACTCTAAGGTTGATGGCTGCATGAGTACCACTGATTTTGCTACAGCAATACGGGTGGTAATAGGTTTGTCAGATACATCGACCATCTGTGCATCACCTTTATCGTTAATATGGGTTAGTTTGCTCATAGGGTTAACTCATTTAGTGAATAATAATTTAGCACCTCTCCCTGAGAGAAGGTGCTGTTTTCTGGTATTTCTACCAAACCATCAGCCCAAACCACAGAGCTCAATACATCTGAACCCTGTTTGGGATAGAGATTGGCTGAAGCAGGAATTGTAGAATGGTCTAATTTTACTCTGACAAACTCACGTCGTGGCCTTGGCCTGCGCCAATCAAAGTTGGTTTGCACTTGAGTGGATTGATTTTTATAAACACTAACACCTTGCATCTTTTTGATAAAAGGCCGTGCGAATAAGAAGAACGTCACCATGGCTGACACTGGGTTACCTGGCAAACCAATAAAGGCAGCTTTACCAACATGGCCAAAAGCCAATGGCTTACCTGGCTTCATTTTAATGCGCCATAAAGATAACTTACCGAGCTTTTCTACTGCAGGTTTGACATGATCTTCTTCGCCAACAGAGACACCGCCGGTGGTCATAATTAAGTCGCAATCGGATGCCAAAATTACTAAAGCCTTGCAAGTTGAATCTAGGCTGTCTTTGATATTGCCTAGATTGACTACTTCACAATTTAGTTGTCTGAGTAGGGCGACAAGCGCATAGCGATTAGAGTTATAGATTTCACCTATATTTAAAGCATTTCCAGGCTCAACCAACTCATCTCCAGTGAAGAATACACCAACCTTAAGTTTTTTAAAGACTTCGAGCTCAACCACACCAACAGAGGCGGCTAACGCAACATCTTGCGGTTTCAATTGTAGGCCAGCTCGTAAAATCACATCATCGGTTTGAATGTCGTTACCCATTGGTCGAATGTTTTCATCTAGTGATAAGGGGCGCCAAGTTTCGATACGATTACCATCGTTTGAAACTTCACACTCTTCTTGCATGATGACAGTATTGGCGCCTTTAGGTGTAGGGGCACCTGTAAATATGCGAGCAGCACACCCAGGGGAAAGTGTGTTACCTATGCTACCTGCAGGGATTCGATCAGTCACTTCAAAACTAATTCCGCCTGGGATATTAACTTGATCTTCTTTAAGGTTGATGGCGTAGCCATCCATCGCAGAATTATCAAAATCAGGTACATTGATGGTTGAGCATACGTCTTGTGCTAGTACCTGATAAAGTGAATTATCAAGCGATATAAGATGTGTATTGGTGTTGATTACGACTGCATTAAGCAGAAAATCTAGGGCCTCATCCATTGTTAATAAAGGCTGTTGTACTTGATCGCAACCGTAATCAACTTCTTGATTGTTCATAATAAACATAACTCAAACTAATGGATTGATTGTATCATAGAATGCTAATATAATCTAATATCGTTAAATGTGATAAGCAATAAAAGACCTTGTAAATGATTGATAAAAACAATATTACTGCCGTTATTTTATCGGGAGGACGATCAAGCCGAATGCAAGGTGAGGACAAAGGCCTGATCTTGCTAAATGATAAACCGCTGATTAGTTATGTAGTTGATGTGGTTGATGGTAAGGTGGGTCGATTATTGATTAGTGCCAATCGTAATGTTGAAACGTATCAACAATATGGAGAAGTCATTAGCGATGAGTTAGCTGATTTCCAAGGACCATTAGCCGGCATTGCTAAGGCGATGTCAGTGGTCGTTACGCCGTACTTATTAGTGCTACCGTGCGATAGTCCATTGGTTAATGAGATAGTGATCGATCGATTAATTAAGTGTATGGCAGACAAGGATACGGATATCTGTGTGGCTAATGATGGCACACACATACACCCAACTTTTGCGTTAATAAAAACCAGCTTAAAAGATAATTTATTAGCTTTTTTGGACTCTGGCGAGCGTAAATTAGGTTTGTGGATTGAGCAGAATAATTTTCAAAAGGTGGATTTCTCAGATCAGCCTAAAGTGTTTATTAAT
>QOAB01000101.1 GCA_003978285.1 Candidatus Thioglobus sp. | reverse complement strand
GCTAAAACTTACGATTTAGAAGTCTGGTTGCCAGGGCAAAATGCGTATCGTGAGATATCATCTTGTTCTTGTTTTGAAGATTTTCAGGCAAGACGCTTACAGCTTAGATGGAAAAATCCAGAAACCAATAAACCAGAATTGTTGCACACGCTCAATGGCTCGGGTTTAGCGGTGGGTAGAACATTGGTGGCAGTATTGGAAAACCATCAGCAAGCCGACGGCAGTATTAGAATACCCGACGTATTGCACAGTTACATGGGCGGTATTACCGTCATTAATTAATTTTTTTTATTTTTTATTAGGAGATAACAATGAACTTATTAGACTTAATCGTACCACCCGCATTTGCTGCTGCCGACGGCATCAACTCAGATCCATCAGGTTTGAGCCAACTGATACTACCGGGGCTGTTGCTTGCGGTTATGTATGTCTTGTTAATTAGACCACAGCAAAAACGTGCAAAAGATCATAAAGCGCTTTTAGTGGCGCTAAAAAAAGGCGATGAAGTGGTGACTAACGGTGGTGTTGTGGCCAAGGTGATGTCAGTGGATGAATCTTTTGCGACATTGGAAATTGCTGATGGTGTGGTAATCAAAGTACAAAAGCAAGGCATTAATCAAAAGCTACCAAAAGGCAGTGCCAAAATCTAAATTAAGGTATAAATAAGCCCATGAATCATTACTCCGGTTTGAGAAATGCGTTAATCGCTTTTTTCTTATTATTATCAGCACTTTACGCTTTGCCAAATATTTTTGGTTCAGACTTAGCCGTGCAAGTGTCTAGTGCGGGTGATGCCGCTATTGAGCAATCTGACCTAACCAAAATCACAGATACGCTAAAACAAAAAAAGATTCAATACAAATCAGCAGCTCTATCAAACCGTCGTATTTTGGTGCGATTTGGTGACAACGCTTCTCAATTGTCAGCGAAAGATACAGAGTTGGGCCGTAACTATGTGGTTGCGCTTAATCTAGCGCCTTCGGTGCCACAATGGCTGGACAGTTTGGGTGGTAGAGCTATGTCGTTAGGGCTAGATCTTCGAGGCGGCGTACATTTCTTGCTAGAGGTGGATATGCAAGCAGTGCTAGCAATGTCGATTGATAAATACTATAACGAATTGCGCACTTTGTTGCGTGAAGGCCGTTTGTATAAGAGCATTAAGAAAGAAGGCGATAACATCGCTATTCGTTTTAAAACACTTGAGTTAAAAGAAAAGGCGCTAGCCCGTATTAAATCAGATGTTAGTGATTTGATCGTGCTTGAAACCGACAATCAAGATGAATTATTGATTCAGGTAGGCATTAGTGATGATGCACAAAAAATAGCCAAAAGCAGCGCTTTAAAACAAAATATTACCACGTTAAGAAATCGAGTGAACGAGCTAGGTGTAGCCGAGCCAATTATTCAACAACAAGGCTTAGAACGTATTGTAGTACAACTGCCAGGCGTACAAGACACGGCTAGGGCTAAAGAAATTTTAGGTGCAGTAGCCACACTAGAATTTAGATTGGTAGATGAAAAGAATGATCCACAAACAGCGATTCAATCAGGTAGAACGCCGATTGGCTCGAAGCTTTATTACTTCAAAGATGGACGCCCCTTATTATTAAAAACCCGAGTAATTACGACAGGTGAAAATATCACGGGTGCCTCTTCAGGCATTGCAAGAAAATAACATTCCAATGGTGAATATTACTTTGGATAGTGCCGGTGGTCGTGCGATGCTTGATACTACTAAGAAGTATTTACATCACCGTATGGCTGTGGTGTTTATTGAAAATCAAGTGGAAACCATCACCGATAAAGATGGTAGAGTTGTGCTTGATAAGAAAGGTAATCCGCTAAAGAAGCGCACCACCACCAAAGACATTATTAATGCAGCTACGATTCAGGGTACTTTTTCATCGCGTTTTCAAATTACCGGCATTGACAGTGCACGTGAAGCGCGTAATTTAGCATTATTGCTTAGAGCGGGTTCGCTTTCAGCACCGATTGAAATTATCGAAGAGCGTACTATTGGTCCAAGTCTTGGTGCAGATAATATTCAAAAGGGTGTGTTGTCAGTGATTGTTGGTTTTGTCTTAGTTTTGATATTTATGGCAGTTCGTTATCGTGTGTTTGGCTTGGTGGCAAACGTTGCTTTAACGCTTAACCTGGTGATGATTGTGGCAGTACTATCCCTATTGCAAGCCACATTAACTTTGCCAGGCATTGCTGGCATCGTATTAACGGTTGGTATGGCGGTGGATGCCAACGTGCTGATTTTTGAGCGTATTAAAGAAGAATTAGGCACGCAAAGTAATATTCAAAAAGCCATTTCAAGTGGTTATGATAAAGCGGTGTTGACGATTGCAGATGCCAATATCACCACTCTGATAGCATCATTGGTGTTGTTTAGTTTTGGTACAGGCCCGATTAAAGGTTTTGCTATTACTCTATCGATTGGCATCGTGACTTCGATGTTCACAGCAATTATTGTTTCGAGAGCTATTATTAATAAAATTTATGGCGGTAAAAAGCTAGAGGAGTTATCAATATGAAGGTATTAAATATCCCTACGATTGATTTTGTTGGTAAGCGCACCTATGCCATTATTGTGTCATTGGCATTAATTGCTGTTTCAATATTTTCATTATCAACACATGGTCTGAAGTTCGGTATTGACTTTACTGGTGGAACACTTATTGAAGTGGGCTACGAGCAAGATGTTAATTTGAGTAAAGTGAGAAACACGCTGAGTGAAGCAAAGTTCAAGAGTGCAAATGTCCAATATTTTGGCTCAACCAAAGAAATTTTAATTCGTCTTGAGCCTCAAGCGGTTTCCAGCGCTAAGCTCAGTTCAAAAATTATTCACTTATTGGGCGATGATGTGGATATTCGCCGTGTTGAATTTGTTGGCCCTAAAGTGGGTGAAGAGCTCACCAATGATGGCGGTTTGGCAATGCTGTATGCATTGATTGGTATTTTGATTTATGTGGCGATTCGTTTTGAGTATCGTTTTGCTTTGGGCTCGATATCAGCCTTAATTCATGATGTAATCATTACCCTGGGTGTGTTTTCATTATTACAAATAGAGTTTGATTTAACGGTATTAGCGGCGATTCTTGCGGTGATTGGTTACTCGTTGAATGACACCATTGTGGTGTTTGACCGAATTCGTGAAAACTTCCTTTCTACTCGCCATGTTGATCCTGCAAAGATTATTAATGGCGCATTGAACCAAACCCTTTCTAGAACCATCATGACGTCATTAACAACGTTATTGGTACTAATGGCACTATTCTTTTTAGGCGGCGAAATTATTCACAGTTTTGCGTTGGCCTTACTGATTGGTGTGGTGATTGGTACTTACTCTTCTATTTATGTTGCCAGCTCGATGATTTTGGCTTTAGGTATTAGTAAAGAAGACTTACTACCATCAGAGAAAGAAGAGAAAGAGATTGACGCAAGACCTTAGACCCTAGCTTTACCCTTCTCCCTTGTACTGCGTTAAACCTTAAAAATTACTCAGTCATATATTGATACATATACTCCTTGCGTATTTTTAAGATTTGCCTTGTGCAAGAAAAAAATGTTTGCTAGGAATTGTGTTGTCGTGAGTTTCTAGTGTTTGAATTTTTCAAAGACTAAGCAAGCGTTTGTACCACCAAATCCAAAACTATTTGACATCACACGATTGAGTGATTGAATGGTTGTGGCTTGTACAATTGGTACGCCTTGTGCTGCTTCATCAAGATTTTCAATATTGACAGACTCTGCCATAAAATCATTCTGGAGCATGAGTAATGAGTAGATAGACTCATTTACACCAGCCGCACCTAGGGCATGGCCTGAAAGTGATTTAGTAGAACCAACATTAGGAACATTGTCACCAAAAACTTCTTTAATGGCGCCAAGCTCTTTCACATCACCTACCGGGGTAGAAGTGCCATGTGCATTGATGTAATCAATAGGGCCATCAACCGTTGAGATGGCTAATTCCATACAACGTTTTGCGCCTTCGCCAGATGGGGCGACCATATCATAACCATCAGAGGTCGCACCATATCCGGTAAGCTCTGCTAGGATAGTTGCACCACGTGCTTCGGCATGTTCTAACGATTCTAATACTAATGCACCACCACCACCAGAGATAACAAAACCATCACGATCAGCATCGTAAGCACGCGAGGCCTTTTCAGGGGTTTCGTTATACTTTGAAGATAATGCACCCATGGCGTCAAATAACATGGTTAATGACCAGTCTAGCTCTTCACCACCACCAGCAAATACCACATCTTGTTTGCCCATTTGAATTTGTTCCATCGCATTGCCGATACAGTGCGCACTGGTTGAACAGGCAGAGCTAATTGAATAGTTGATGCCTTTGATTTTAAATAGGGTGGATAGACAAGCTGAAGTGGTTGAACCCATGGTACGCGGTACGCGATAAGGACCAACACGCTTAATACCTTTTTCTCTTAAGATATCCGCTGCTTCGACTACGTTTTGATTGCTTGCACCACCAGAACCCATAATCAAGCCTGTGCGTGGATTAGAGATTTGATCTTCGGTTAAGCCGGACTGTTTGATAGCTTCATCAAGCGCAACGGCATTGTAAATAGCTGCATCTGCCATAAAGCGCTTCATTTTTCGATCAATAACATCACTCGAATCGACTTCAGCAACTTGACCAGAAACATGAGATCTAAGGCCAAGCTCTGCATAAGTTTCGTCAAATTTAATACCTGATTTAGCCGTTTTTAAAGATTCCAATACTTCGGCGCAGTTTGCACCTAAGCTAGAAACAATACCCATACCGGTAACAACAACTCTATTCATTAGAAACCACTTGTATCAGTAAATAAGCCTACTTTTAAGTCGGTAGCTTCATAAATAATTTTGCCATCAACTTCCATGGTGGCATCGCCAATACCCATGTAAAGCTTAC
>QOAB01000003.1 GCA_003978285.1 Candidatus Thioglobus sp. | reverse complement strand
ACTCAATTGAGCGTTCAGACTTTGCAACGATTGGTACTTGGAGAGATGATATTAAAATCAACCAAGACTTATGGAAAGCAATGGTTGCAGACAAAGGTATGGATTACGTTGTTGACAACATTACTTCTCGTTGCCCTACACAATGTATGAAAGTTGAAAGTGACACTTCATTAACAATCGACAACAAAAACTGTGTTAAATGTATGCACTGTTTAAATGTGACTTCACCGTTAACGCATAAGTACATCACAAAAGACATGCCTACTGAAGCTATCCTAGCAACAGGTGATGACAAAGGTGTAACGATTTGTATGGGTGGTAAGCGTACATTGAAGATCGGTGATTTATTCGGTACAGTTGTTGTTCCATTTATGAAGCTTGAAACACCAGAAGATTACGAAGCAATCGAAGAATTAGCAGGTGAAGTTATTGACTTCTTTGCTGAGAATGCACTAGAGCATGAGCGTACTGGTGAAATGATCGAGCGTATCGGTATTGTGAACTTTATGGAAGGTATTGGCTTAGAGGTTAATCCTAACATGGTTGATTCACCACGTTACATGTCATACGTACGTATGGACAAGTGGGACGAAGAAGCGGTTAAGTGGTTCGAAAACAAAGCCGAAGCAAACGCGTAACACACACTGTAATTTAAGTAACAATTTTTAGGGCGAAGTTTCCTTCGTCCAATACAATATATATTAGGAGAAATATTATGGCTGAAGCACCAAGAATGCCTATCGAATCTGGCTGTCCAGACCCTATCCAATACATGCACCCAACAATGCGCCGTAACTACGGAGCATGGGCTTATCATGATCGTCCACGTCCAGGTGTATTGCACCACACTTCAAAACATAATGAAGAAATTTGGACTGTTCGTGCTGGTACGCAGAGACAAATGGATGTTTACACAATTAAAAAATTATGTGACATTTCTGATGAATTTGGCGACGGTTTCATGCGTTTTACTATTCGTTCAAACATTGAATTTATGGTTGATGCAGAATCTAAAGTTGAACCATTAATTAAAGCATTACAAGACGCTGGGTTCCCAGTTGGCGGTACAGGCCCAACAGTGTCAATGATTTCACACACTCAAGGCTGGTTACATTGTGATATTCCAGGTACAGATGCATCAGGTGTTGTAAAAGCACTGATGGATGATATATACGAAGAATTTCAAAAAGAAGAAATGCCTAACCGTGTGCACATGACGACTTCATGTTGTCAGATTAACTGTGGTGGTCACGGTGATATCGCGATTAACATTCAACATACTAAGCCGCCTAAGATCAACCATGATCTAGTGGCTAACGTATGTGAGCGTCCGACGGTTGTAGCACGTTGTCCAGTAGCAGCGATTCGTCCTGCAATGGTTAACGGTAAGCCAACATTAGAAGTTGATGAGAAGAAATGTATCTGTTGTGGTGCATGTTTCCCACCATGTCCTCCAATGCAAATTAACGATCCTGAGCATTCAAAGATCGCTATTTGGATCGGTGGTAAACACTCTAATGCACGTTCTAAGCCTTCATTCCAGAAGCTTGTTGCAGCAGGCCTACCAAACAACCCGCCAAGATGGCCGGAAGTTGGTGCTGTTGTTAAGAAAATTTTAGAAGTTTACAAAGGTGACGCTCGCGACTGGGAAAGAGTAGGCGAGTGGGTTGAGCGTATTGGTTGGCCAGCATTCTTTGAAAAGACTGGGTTACCGTTTACTAAGTTCCACGTTTCTGACTGGAAAGGTACACGTCACCAGTTAAATTCATCTGCTTATATTCGTTTCTAAAGGTTAGTTAAATGAAATTTTCTATTCAAATTAACGAGGGTCCGTATCAGCACCAAGCGTCTGATTCGGCGTACCAATTTGCCAAAGCGGCGATAGCAGCTGGCCACGAAATCTTTCGTGTATTTTTCTATCATGATGGTGTTAATAACGCATCACGCTTTACTATGCCACCACAAGACGACCGTAATGTCGTAAACCAATGGGCTGAGCTAGGCATTAAGAATGCCGATGGTGAGCCTGAGCTTGTAGTGTGTATTGCAGCAGCACTTCGTCGCGGTATGCTTGACGAATCTGAAGCAAAGAAGAATGGTATTGAAGGTAATAATATCCATCCAGCGTTCCGTATTTCAGGTTTGGGTCAGTTGATCGAAGCCGGTATTCAGTCGGATCGATTAGTGGTGTTTGGAGACTAAGATGGCAACAAAGAAATTTATGTATTTAAATCGTAAGGCTTCTTACGGTACGGCATATGCAATCGAGTCATTAGAAGTAGTATTAATTGCTGCAGCTTTTGAGCAAGATGTATCTTTAGTCTTTATTGATGATGGTGTTTACCAAATCGTTGAAGGTCAAAATACTGACGGCATTGGCATGAAAAACTTTTCTAAGACGTACCATGCTTTAGGTGATTACGATATTAACAAATTGTATGTCTCAGCTGAATCTTTAGAAGAGAGAGGTTTAACAGCTGACGATCTAATGCCTTTAGTATATGAAGATGAAGATGATGATTGGGAAGAAAAACCAAGTGTCAAAATTGTTTCAAATGCTGAGCTTTCTAAAATTATGTCTGATCAAGACGTATGTTTAAGTTTTTAAGGGAGGTTGACTATGTTACATACAGTAAATAAATCATCTTTCGAGCGCAATTCATTACAGTCTTGTATAAATACAATTGATGACACCAGTGTTATCTTGTTGATTGAAGACGGTGTGATTAGTGCTGCGAATAACGCGAACTCACCAATGCTTGCAGATCTTGCCACTCAAGGCAGAGTCTACGCATTGCAAGGTGATGTTGATGCGAGAGGAATTTCATCAAAAGTTGCAGATAATATCAAATTAGTTGATTATGCAGGGTTTGTTGATTTAGTTGTTGAACATGGAACTGCGGTTTCTTGGGTTTAACGTAATTTATATATAGGAGTAAAACGATGGCTGATATTTTAGGCGCAGAAGTAGATGAAGAAGGTTTCTTATTAAATCTTAAAGATTGGACAAAAGAGATTGCTGTTGAAATGGCAAAAGGTGATGATATTGATTTAGCAGACGAAAATGCTGATCTATTTCACGAACGTTGGGATGTTCTAAATCTTTTACGTGATTATTTTGAAGAATATCAAATTGCACCAGCAGTACGCGTATTGACAAAAGCAGTTGGTAAAAAACTTGGTAAAGATAAAGGCAGCTCTAAGTATCTTTATACTTTATTCCCTTATGGTCCTGGTAAGCAAGGTTGTAAGTTCGCCGGCCTTCCAAAGCCTACAGGTT
>QOAB01000021.1 GCA_003978285.1 Candidatus Thioglobus sp. | reverse complement strand
AACAACCCATTGCCATAAATACTAAACAATTGTTTAATTAACTTGTGATTAGACTGCCTAGAATATGGTGTCGATTCATAAACAGTATTTTGATATGTAGGCTGTTTAATAAAACCGGTATTTTGCATCAATCTACCAACACTCTTAAGGTTTAAATCTGGCAAATGGAATGCTTCAACATCGCCTAAATTATTTTCTTTTAAGGAATTCAAAAAGATGGCACTTTGACTATCAGATTTTTGCAACCAGTTATTAAGGCTATCGTAATCCACAAACGGATATACGTCTTCTGATTGGTCGCCAATTAATAATAATTCTATTTGATTTTCAAGTTTTACTATCAATTTATCAACACTGCTAAATGCCTGCAACTCTTTATCCATCAAAGATAATGGATCAGATCCAGTAAACAAAGTAGTATTAATTTCTTTGAGTGTGGTTAACAATTTAACAATATTAGCATCAATAGAATTATCTGCGACGTGCCTCCACTTGGTGGAAATACTAAAGCAATGCTCTCTTATGGTTTCTAGGTCTAACAATAGCTGATAGGCTGATATTTCATTTTTACTTAAGCTAATGACACCACTATTATCTAACAGCCGAAAATAAGAAAATCGATGAGCAGTATTACATAGGTGATACAGTGTGTTAATTAAATCAGCAACAGTTTCAATTGACTTATCTTTAAATAGTTGAGTAATGTGTAGGGGGCGAGTAGATGTTATAGAGACTGTCTCAACCATTCCAGACTTACCAACAACATTAATTTTTATTTCACCTTCTATTGGCATTAAATCCCTACTTTTTGGTCTAACTACGTTTTACTTCTAAGTTCATCATTTGATGTAATACAAGAGTATATATCTTCCAGGACCCCATTTTCAATATTATAAATCCATCCATGAATTGATAATTCATTCCCACACTTCCAGGCATTTTGGACAATCGTTGTGTTACAAATATTTAAAACCTGCTCTTTAACATTTAATTTACAAAGTAAATCTAACTTTTTATCGTATTCTAAACCTGTAAATTTTTCAGAATTAAAACGAATTACATCCTTGATATGTCGTAGCCAATTATCAATTAGACCGTGTTCATGCTCTTCCATAGCTGCCTTAATACCTCCACACCCATAATGACCACAAACTATGATATGTTTTACTTTTAGAATATCAACAGCATACTGCACAACGGAAAGACAGTTCAAATCTGTATGAACTACAACATTTGCAATATTACGATGCACAAACACCTCTCCAGGTGGAAGATCTATAATTTCATTCGCAGGAACTCGGCTATCTGAACAGCCAATCCAAAGGTATTCAGGCGCCTGTTGTTTGGATAGTCGTGAGAAAAACTCGGGATCTTCTTTCTTAATTGCGGTTGCCCACGCTAAATTCTTATCTAAAAGTGGTTTTAATGTTTTCATACTAATCTCTCATTGCAAATTTAGCTTAATATTCTATCAATCAAACCAGGCGTTTACATCGCTACTTTTTCCACGCCAAGGCATGATCCACATTTGGTAAAGTGAGGTTGATAACATTATAGTTGAGGCAAGGCTATAGCCAAAACCACCAATAATAACCATCCATGCAAATGCAGGATCTAAACGTGTTAGCCACCAAGCGCTAACATCAATCAGTAAAAAGGCGAATGGCGTAAAAATAAGCAATGCCTTTAACCAGTGACTAAATCCAATAGCAAACGAGAAAATAAAGCCTACAAAAAAGAATATAAAAGCAATACCAAATATATGGATATGAGAAACACGAGTCAAGCTTGTCACATTAACACCCATGTCTATTTCAGTCAGCTCTTTAATTACTTCATATTGGGTAATATTTGGCAAGGTGGCTATATTTGCATGACATGTTGAGCATTTCGACTCAACAATAGGGCTAATGGTTTTTATCCAGGCATGCTCATCGGAGCCATTAACAATCCATTTAATAATCTTGAGGTTCTCCTCAGCTGTCGCCTTATCCTTCATCGATCCATTTAATTTGGCTTCTAATTTAGAACCGGATCGATTTCCATAATAACTATAAACAATGTCATCAATAGAAATCCCTAATTTACCATCGGCCATACCATGAGTAAGCATGATCTGTGCACCAGCCATCATCAATCCAATACCTACGGCTAGAATATATCCAGTAAATAATGCCTTCACCGGTATCGATAGACTCAGCAGATTAATCCACGAATCCATATTCTGATATTCATTTTTGTTAGCCATGATTAAATCCCTTTTTATTTAATTAAAAATATATTTATCAACATTGCTCCCAAGGCATGCCATCATGACGCCAACCATTAAGATGACCACGCTGATTATCTTCATCAAGATCGCCTTCAAAGCCACTCACTATGTGAGCCACATTGGTAAAGCCGTGGTCAACAAGACATTTTCCAGCGTCATCGGATCTATAGCCACTACGGCACATTAAAATTATCTCAGTGTCTAAAATATCTTCACGTTCTCCAATAAAGCGCTTAATAGCACTAACAAATGCTTGCGAATCCACTTCCCAATCTGGCTCATCTAACCAAGGCACTAAAATACTGTTTAGTGGCCGTCCAACAAATTTATTTTCAGCTTCGCAACGCACATCAATTAAAACTGCAGCCGAATTATCCTGTAAGCATTCATAGGCTTTCTTTGGCAGATATTGCTTTATCCTGCTCATGGTTTAAATTTTTTAGTTAAAGTCATTACTCTACACCCTCTTCACTCATAAATATAGGTCTGCACTATTAAATCTTTTTGAGGAGAGATTTTAATAATAATGCAGACTATTACATTTTATTCCATATATATCTCTTTAGGGATATATAATAATAATAATATATAATCCTAAAGAGATATTTATTTATCTGAACTATTATAAAATATCCCAAAAAAAAACCTGTATAGGTATTTAATTAGATGTACCATAAACATGAGAATTATCAAATTACCGATATAAATATGAAAATTGCAATTCCAAAAGAACGTTATCCTGGTGAAAAACGAGTTGCCACGTCACCTTCTGTTGTCACTCAATTAATTGACTTAGGTTTTGACGTGTCAATTGAAACGAATGCAGGTGTTGCAGCAAGCTTTACTGATATTGAATACCAGTCTGTTGGCGCAAAAATTGTAGATGATGCTAATTTACTTTTTATTGATGCTGATATCGTATTAAAAGTTCATGCACCAATATTAGAAGCAAACAATGGCTTTGATGAAATTTCAGCCATGAAGGCAGGAACGATATTAATTAGTTTTATTTGGCCTGCGCAAAATAAGGCGCTATTACAAAGATTAGCAG
>QOAB01000059.1 GCA_003978285.1 Candidatus Thioglobus sp. | reverse complement strand
ATAACGGCTTCAGTAACGGTTTCACCTAAGTATTCTTCAGCAGTTTTTTTCATCTTTTCGATTACTCTTGCTGAGATTTCTGGTGCAGCCATTTTTTTACCTTTAACCTCTACCCAAGCATCACCATTGTCAGCTTTGACAATTTTGTAAGGCACAAGGTTGATATCTTTTTGTACTGCATCTTCATCAAAACGACGACCGATTAATCGCTTAATCGCATACAGTGTGTTTTCAGGGTTAGTGACTGCCTGGCGTTTTGCCGGTTGGCCTACTAAGACCTCTTCACTGTCTTTAGGGTAGGCAATAATTGATGGGGTTGTACGATCACCCTCTGAATTTTCAATAATTTTAACGCTGCCGCCATCCATAATAGCGACGCATGAATTTGTTGTACCTAAGTCAATACCAATAATTTTTGACATTTTTTTAACTCCTTGTGTTTGATATACCCCCTATATAGGGGTGGTCAAATTTTTTTCAAGGAATTAAGGTAAAAATATTTACAGCTTGGATTTCAGATGGTCTTCGACCGATTTGGGTACAAAAGCACTGATATCACCACCGAGCGTTAGGATTTCACGCACCAATGAAGACGAGATGTTGGCGTATTGTTCAGCAGGCGTCATAAACAAGGTTTCGATGTTGGGGTTGAGGTGTTTGTTCATGCCTGAGAGTTGGAATTCGTATTCAAAGTCACTCACCGCTCTGAGTCCGCGCAGGATAACTTGTGCATTTTGTGCGTTAGCAAAATCAACTAACAAGGTGTCAAAGCTTAGCACTTCAATGTTGTCGATGTTTTTAAGTGCTGTTTTGGTGGTCTGAATACGATCGTCAATATTAAGAAAAGCTGCTTTTTTACTATTCTGGGTGATGCCAACAATGACTTTATCAAACAAGGTGCTGGCACGACGAATCAAATCGATGTGGCCATTGGTAATAGGATCAAAAGAACCGGGATAAATTGCAATTTTTTTCATAATATTTCTAATAAGCAGTAATTAACTGCACCAGATTGATTTTGTTTAATGATTTCGATTTTTTCCGAAATTTCTTCTTTTAAGTAACGCTGTGTTATTTTAAATTCAGATTCTATATAGATTTTGCTCTTGGTTGTTACAAAATCACCATCTTTTAGTGCTTTTAGTGCTTTTGAGACTAGGTTTTTGTTAAATGGCGGGTCTAACAAGACAAAATCAAAGGTTTTAGTGCTTTTTTGCTTTAAAAAAACGAGAGCATCTTGGTTAAAAAAGCTGATTTTGGTTGATTTTAATAATTTCCGATTTTTTTCTAAACTTTGGAAGGCGCTTAAATTTCTCTCGATACTGGTGACTTGTTTAGCACCGCGAGATAAAGCTTCAAAGCTTAATGCGCCACTACCAGCAAATAAATCTAGATAAGTTTTATCGAAAGATTCGAATTGAATCCAGTTGAACAACGTTTCTCGAACTTTGCCCGGTGTGGGCCTTAAGCCATCAGCATCGGGAAAGCCAAACTTCCTGCCCCGGTACTCACCGCCAATGATTTGAAAGGTATTGCTGTTGGCCAAAGGCTATTTTTTATAAGCGTCGAATGATTCTTGCAGTTCTCTTTTAGCTTCTTCCGCATCACCCCAACCGTCAATTTTCACCCACTTACCGTCATCTAAATCTTTGTAGTAGCGGAAGAAGTGTTCGATTTGGTCTTTAAGTGTAGCACCCACATCATCAATACATTTAATATCATGATAAGATTTACATAATTTATCTGTTGGTACAGCTAAGATTTTTGAATCTCTACCTGCTTCATCTGTCATCAATAACACACCAATTGGACGTACCGTGATCACTGAATCATGAATTAGAGGATAAGGCGTAATTACCAAGACGTCAGCAGGGTCGCCATCGTCAGCTAATGTTTCTGGTACAAAACCATAGTTGGATAAAACATGGGAGTTGAAATAAAACGATCCACAAACATGGCACCGGTTTCTTTGTCGATTTCATATTTAACTGGCGAAGAATGTGCTGGAATTTCAATAATAACGTTAACTTCGTCAGGCATATTGCCTGCTGATACTGGCTTTAAACTATTTTGCATTTTCTAATTCCCTTTGTAATAAATGATAACGCCAACCTTGGCAAAACATAACTGATCGATCGCCGCGAATATATTTGAGTAATGATTTGCTACTAGCTATTACTTCTATGGCCAAATTATACTGATTTGCTTTTTCTTGGATGAGTTTTTGTAAAACGACTTTTTGAGATTTTTCAGTTTTTGTTGGCGGCTTGTTTTTATTGATACTGATTTTAATGTTTTGAATGTTAGTGTGCTGAGCCAAAAAATCATCAAAACTATTTTGTGCTTTGTTTGAAAGCTTTTCTTTGCCTAGGGCGTGTGCGATTAATGGTTCGTCTGCCAGTACCCATTTTCGTGGTTTATTATTAGACTGTGCTCGATGTTCTCTCCATGCGGCTAATTGCACTGCTAATACGTGTGCATTTTTATTAATTCTCGATAGCCCCTTAACTCGTTGCCAAGCTTGATCAATAGGCGGTAGATATAAATCGATATTAAGTAAATTTTGAGCTTCTTCTATAATCCAATCCAATTTATTTTCAGCTTGTAATTGTGCCTTTAATTGGTGATAATTTTTTATCAAGTAGCGCACATCGTCTAGCGCGTATTCAATCGCGGCTTCGGGTAATGGACGTGTGGTCCAATCAAGACGTGTGTAGGCTTTTTCTAAATAAACATTTTGTAAATTCTCAGTTAGTGCCTGATAAGAAATTTGTATTGGGTGATTGAGTAAACTAGCAGCAATTTGCGTATCGAATAATTGCTTAGGTAATCGCCCTGAAAGACAATGCATAGCTTCAATATCTTGGCGAGCAGAATGCACAATCCAAACACAATCGTTTTGGTAGAGTTTGTCAAACAAAGGTTCAAGATCGTCAAGGGCTAAAATATCAATACAATCAGTCGCACTTTTGGTGGCGATTTGCACCAAACACAAAACCGGGTAGTAGGTACTGACACGCTTAAATTCTGTGTCAATTGCAAGCTCAGTTTCACCCTGAATAGCCTTAAGAAAATCACGTAGTTGTGCTTGTGTTTGTATCATTGTTGTATTTTAGCAACAATTAAACCTGATGCGTGTTTTTTTATGAGATAATCAGCCTGGAAAATGAGACAACAACGATAGAGCAACTTAATAAAACATGATTTTTAATCAAGATTTTGCGATCAAAAAAACACCAAACAAATGGTTTTGGTCGGCTGTATTTTTAATTTCGTTATCTGGGTTATCTTATTTAGGTTTAAACCCTATCTTAATTGCGGACTGGTGGTGGGTTTTAGCCTCATACAATGTAATTATGAGCTGTGTGGCGATCTATTATATTGTTTGCGCCATTTCGAAACTTAAGAAAGACAATGAGAATGGTGTGGTTGGTACGCAATTCACTTGGTCTTTTGTTAAGATTATTCCGTTCTTGGTGATTGTGCCAGTTTTGTCTTTTTACCTGTTTTCGTTTCAAACGATTCAAGACAATGTTGAGCGCTCAAAACATACCTACAACAACTTTAATAAAGTTTTTTTGGATCAAGTGGATGGCTTGTATAAAGGTGTAGAGGTGGTAAGAAACGATCGTTATACCGATCACACTCAGATGTTACTACAACAAATTGACGATTACTCAAAATACAAAAAAGACGATCAAGATTATAAGAATATCATGCAGATCTTTGTGCAGGGTTTGGTTGATGACCGGTGGGCTTGTTATATTGAGTTGACCAATAAAGAAGACGAGATAATTGCAAAAAGTAAAGAAAACCAAGTTTGTATAGTTGAGGATAATCAGCCGTTGGCAGACATACAACCTTTTGTTTTATTTGAAGATGAGAAAACTAATTTGTTTCAGGTTCAAATGTCAACAAGGTATTTAACTAGAAGACCTACTATAGAATATATGAACATTACTGCTGTTTATGCAACTGACCCTAACTTGTTAAGGTTTTTGGGGCAGGTTAAGGGTTTTTATAACTTTGCCAATGCAATTAAATTTGATGTTAATACCTCACTCACACAAAAAAGCTTTTTATTAGATTTCTCTTCAACGGTTTTATTAACCATTCTTAGTGTCTTGTTGATTGTGTTTAGAATGATTGATCAACTCATGCGTCCAATGCATAACTTATCCGTTGCTTCAAAAGAGATTGCCAGAGGTAATTACGACGTTTTGGTGCACAATCAAGAAGAGAGTGAAGACATGCGTCAACTGATTGGTCAATTTAATGAAATGGCCAAGCAAATTAAAGCCTCTCGACAAGGTTTGGATACACATAACTTGTATTTAGAAACTATTTTAAAGTACTCTTTTGGTGTGATTGGTTTGGACAAAGACCGCAATATCCAGCTGATCAACCCAGTGATTGGTAGGATATTAGCAATTGATGATGAGCAGCAATTTATTGGCGAGTTATGCATAAAAATTTCAGAAAAAAATACTTATCTCGAGCCGTTTTTTACGATGGCGCAAGACCGATTTGAACGAGAGTTGGGAGAGTGGAGTGAGGAAGTTGAACTAACTTTACCAGACCGACATGTTTTACTATCTTGTCAGGGCGCGGCGTTAGATACGAGTGGCAAAGCACTGGGCTACGTGATTATTGTTAAAGACATCTCAAAGCTTAATAGGGCGCAGAAAAAAGCGGCCTGGGGTGAAGTGGCCATACGTATGGCGCATGAAATTAAAAATCCACTGACGCCAATTTTATTATCTGCTCAACGCCTTAGAAACAAATTTTTAGATACACTTAAGGGTAGGGATTTAGAAATTATTGATAAAACCACTAGCGTGATTATTGATCAGGTGATGTCAATGGATGCAATGGTTAGTGCGTTTGCAGATTATGCCAATACACCGCAAATCGAGCGTAAGCTAACTGATCTCAATGCGCTGATTCATCAATCTATTGCGCTTTATGATGCACAAAGCAATATCACTATTGAGTTTGATCTTTCAGATGATGTGCCAGAGCTACTCCTAGATGCCAATAGTATTTCCAGGGTATTGATTAATCTGGTGAAGAATTCGGCTGAATCGGTTGAAGAGGGCCGTGATTTGATAGTTAATGTCACCACTCAATATTTACCCTCTAAAGGTGTTGTGCGTTTAAGCATGACAGACAATGGTGATGGATTTGATGAGGCGGTAATTGAGCGTGTGTTTGAGCCGTATGTCACTACCAAGGTTAAAGGCAGCGGATTAGG
>QOAB01000057.1 GCA_003978285.1 Candidatus Thioglobus sp. | reverse complement strand
TGGCTACAAGTCAAGCGCCTAGATCACAATCAAGACAAAATTCAACTATTAGATGAAGTCAGCTTTAAAATCCATCATTTAAAAACTGATGGAAAAACTCTGCTAAAAACGGAAACACTCACCATTAATGCCACGAACATGCGCAAGAGTGGCTTGGGTAAAGATGTAACTAATAAATTTTTAGATGGCCTGCCCGGTATTCAAAAAGAAGGTTGTGATGGCTTTATCACCTCAGCTGAATTTATCCTTCACCAACCACTCGAACACATTAATACTTTATGTTTAGAGTTCTTTGGTCACGATTTAGACAATGCTGTTTCTGCTATTGTTGCAATTAAAGATAATGTTGATAGTAATCAAGATGTTGATTTAGTGGGTATGGAGCACCTCGATGCTCGCTATGTAAAAGCGGTTAATTACACCACCAAAGCCAATCGATCAGAACTACCTAAAATGATACTACTGATTGATATTAGCTCGAATAATCAATCTTCTTTAGACGATCAGATTGATCAAATCATCACCCTAACACACGATCGTGAAGGCGAATGCTTTGTGGCTAAATTACCTGAAAAACGAAAAATTTTTTGGAAAGATCGCTCCAATACTGCCGCAATTGCCGCCCACACTAACGCCTTTAAAATCAACGAAGATGTGGTTATTCCACTAGACAAACTGGGTGAGTATAGCCATGGTATTGAGCACATCAATATTCGACTTTCAATCGAAAATAAATTAGCCACCTTAGATACAGTTAAAGCTTATTTTCAAAACATTAACCTAGACTCTAGCTTAATTAAAGACAAAATTGACCATGCTTTAACTTTGCTCGATGAAGTTAATACTGAGTGGAAAGGCGCATTATCAAGTCTAGCAATAGCAGCTGAATTTAAAGCCATTCAAACAGGTGAACGAGTTATCTCCTATATTAATGAATTTGCACAACCATTAAACGAATTACTCATGGGCGACCTCTTTACCGAAATTCGTAAAGAAGTCCAAACAATCCATACTGAGTACCGTGAAAGCCGTCTTTTTATCGCTACTCATATGCATGCTGGTGATGGTAATGTACATACCAACATTCCAGTGCATTCACATAATACGCAAATGCTACACCAAGCTGAAGCCGTCGTGGATGAAATCATGACCTTGGCATTAGATCTTGGTGGTGTCATTTCTGGCGAACATGGGATTGGTTTAACCAAATATCAATATCTTTCTGATGAATTTAAACAAGAATTTATTGAGTACAAAAATAAAATCGACCCAAATGGGCATTTTAATAAAGGCAAGCTCATGCCTGGTAGTGGGTTAGATAATGCCTTTACTCCATCACTAAGATTGGTTGAGCAAGAGGCTTTGATTTTAGAAAGCAGTGAAATTGGTGAAATTAACGACATGGTGAAATCCTGCCTACGTTGTGGTAAATGTAAAGATGTGTGTACCACTCATGTGCCAGAAGCTAATTTATTGTATTCACCTCGTGACAAAATTATTGGCACTAACCTAATCTCTGAAGCCTTCCTCTACGAAGAACAAACGCGTCGAGGCGTTTCGATTAATCATTTTGATGAATTTAACGACATTGCTGATCATTGCACTATTTGTCATCGTTGCGAGGCACCTTGCCCAGTCAATATTGATTTTGGCGATGTCTCAATCAAAATGAAAAATATTTTGGTTAAACAAAATAAACGCCGCACCAATATTGCTGCCAGAGTTTCTATTGCTTATCTAAACATGAGCAAACCTTGGCAAATCAACCTCACCAAAAAACTGTTAATTGACTTTAGTTACAAAGCCCAACACCTTGCCTCTAGACTGGCTAAGCCGTTCTTAAAGAAACAACCCAATAAAACCGTTGGTAGTCCAAATGCTTTAACCGAGTTGGTGACAATTTTAGACAAACCATTACCAACCGATACAGGTATGGCACCACTGCGCAGTTTACTCAAAATTAATGATGCGGGCACCATTCCGATCTTGGCACATCCTGATAAATCTAACGCTGATTCACCGAGTGTGTTTTATTTTCCAGGCTGTGGTTCTGAACGTCTATATTCACAAATTGGCCTGGCTACCGTCGCCCTACTCTATCATCAAGGGGTTAAAGTCGTACTACCACCAAGTTACTTGTGCTGTGGTTACCCACAAGCCAGTGCTGGTAATGAAGCTAAAAGTAAAGAGATTTCTACCGATAATCGCGTGTTGTTCCATCGTATGGCCAATACACTCAACTACTTAGATATCAAGCATGTGCTAACCTCTTGTGGTACCTGTATTGATCAGTTGATGACCTATGAGCTCGGTGATATTTTTAAAGACGCTCAGCTTACCGATATTCACGAATACTTGCTGGCTAACGATGTCAAACTTGATAGCACCGATGAAAAATACCTCTACCATGCACCCTGTCATGACCCAATTAAAAGTGGAGATTCCGCCGATGTAATTTCACAAATCATGGGTTCTGATGTGACTAATAATGATCGTTGTTGTGGTGAAGCGGGTACCTTTGCAGTAGCACGTGCTGACATCGCCAAACAGGTTAAATTTAGAAAAGAAAAAGAAATTCAAAAGGATATCACTACACTGATTGGTACACCAAAAGCCAAAAAAGGTATCAAAATGCTCACCACCTGCCCTGCTTGTCGCCAAGGCTTATCACGCTATCAAGCGTCTACGGGTATTGAGCCGATTTATCCAGTTGAAGTGATGGCTGAAAAAATCTTGGGTGAAAACTGGCAGAAAGACTTTATTAATTCTGTGGCAATTGAAAAAGTCTTACTCTAAAATAAGCACTGACAAAAGTCAAAAAACTTGAGAAGAATTTAAACAAACGGAGATATTATGAAAAAACTACTCATCACGCTTTTTGCGTTATTTTCAATCAACGCCTTTGCAGGCAATGCACAAAATATTGCTGACGCATTCAACGCGTCAAACACCCCTGCTGAACTGGTCAAATCAGGCTGGGCTGGCAACGATGGCGGCAAAGGCTACAAAGTACTACAAGTAATTGTAAAAGGCTCAAACAAAGAGGCAGAATTACACATTGATAACAATGGTAAAGCAACAGCAGCTTTTGATAGTGCCAAAACCGCTAAGCTAAACGCAGATGTCGACTACCAAATGACAGCCACAATGGAAGATTGGGCATCAATGGGTACTGGCGAGTCTGGCCCAATGTATCACATGACATTCGGCGGTTTATCTTTTGAAGGTCCAATGGGAGAAGCCATGAATAACATGGGTCCATTCGCTTCTTTCTTAATTAATATTGGTAAAAATATCCAAGACTAATTAAGTCGTTTAGGTGCTGGCATTATCGCTAGCACTTACATACACCCAGGCCTGTGCGCCGGATTTAAATTTCCCC
>QOAB01000120.1 GCA_003978285.1 Candidatus Thioglobus sp. | reverse complement strand
TAATTTTAAACAGCTCTTCTAAGGTTCTTACACCTGCCATGCCATTTCCGATTAATACTATTTTTTTCATAACTACTCCTAACGCACTAACAATAACAATAAAAATATATTAATTGCAAAAGATACTGCAACTAATACTTTATATTTCTTAAGTACAAACTCAGGCTCTTCAGCAGTTTGCACTGTTTCTAAAAATGTTGGATTTGGGTGTTCCAAATCAAACAAAAATTCACTTAAAGCCTCGTAACGACTTTTATCATCTAGATGGCAGGCCTTATGAATCGCACCATCTACCCAAATTGGCACATGTGGGTCATGTTTTAAAATTGATTCATAAGCCAACTGTGATAATTTCTTTGCGGTTAAATTCTTATCTAACTTATCCTGATAAGGAAGCTGACCCGCAAACATCTCATAAACAATAACACCTAAGCTAAACTTATCAGATGCTTGAGTAACTTTTTCATTTATTATTACTTCTGGCGCCGTATAGCCCTGAGTGCCTTGATTCCCAACCGCAGCTACTGGACTTATCAACTCTGTAACACCTGCAATTCTTGCTGAGCCAAAATCTATTAATTTTACCTGTCCAATCTTATTAATCATTATATTTTCAGGCTTTAAATCACAATGCAACATCTCTTGACGATGAAAAGCTCTAAGCCCTTGGATTATTTGCTTTACTAAGCTAACAACCACTTTAATATCAGGCTGCGGATTGTCTTGCATCCATTGTCTGAGTGTTTGACCATTGACATGCTCCATTGCATAGGCCAAAAATTTACTTTCTTCACTACTATTATGAATCTTAACCACATTGGCACATTGAATCCTTTGCCCGACCCATTCTTCATACATAAAATGTTTTAAATATTGAGCATCATCTTCAAAATTAATCGATGGTGTTTTCAATACTACCACTTCATTCGTCTGACTATCTTTGGCAAGATAGACTTGAGTTCTATTACTTGCATGAATTAAAGACTCAACTTCAAAACCGTTAATCTTCATGCCTTTCTCTAAATCTGGCGGAATCGGTCTTTTGGTTAACTTATCAAACGTCTCACTTAAATTCTCATCTGGCAATTGGTCTACTTTGCAAATAATGGCTGAAATATTATCCTGAGAATCTGCTGCTAATGCTTTCTCTGACAGTTCGTCAGCAGAAACTCCATCACTAAGTAGTGAGCAAAGTGTTTTGTCAGTTAGATAATCATGTACACCATCGGTTGTCATTAAAAACACATCGTCTAATTTAACTTTAGTCGTGTAATAATCGACATGAACCTTGAGATCAAAGCCCATAGCCCTAGCTAAATAGGTTTTCTCTTTGGCAAGATGCAACACGTGATCCTGTGTCAATTGCTTTAACTTGCCATCTCTATATCGATAAATACGACTATCACCCACATGGAATATATGCGCCGTGTTAGATTTAACAATCAACACGCTCATCGTCGAAAGCATAGAGGAATGCTCTTGCTCTCTAACCGACTGTGAATGCAGCCAATTATTCAATGCTGAGATAACCTTACTAGCTGAATGCTCTGTACTCCACGAATCTGGCGTAGAATAATAATCACTCAAGAAGCTCTGCACACAACATGCGCTGGCATCCTTAGCTTTTTCTGAGGCACTGACACCATCTGCTATAACAGCTACTATGCCTTTATTATCCAACACCGGAGAACTTGGAATGTAAAAACCGCAAGCATCCTGATTCTCAGGCTTAATTCCTGCCTGAGTATTGGATTGAAAACTGAGTTTGAGTTTTTCCATTGATTAATTTAATTTAATGATCTTAACAGTGCCATCATCTAATACTTCTGTCATTTGATTCTTTGGTTCATCCAAGAATAACATAATCACTACCAATACACTCACAGCAACGATACCAATCAACATAAAGAACTCATCGTATTCTACCAATGAGTTCACCGTTAAAAACATCACCGAACCTGCTGCACCAAAAGCACCAACCATACCGGCGAATTGTCCAGTTAAGCGTCTTTGGATCAATGGTACCATAGCAAATACTGCACCTGATCCTGCTTGAGAAAAAATACCACCTAAAATTGTCAGACCAACCACCCAGCTAATAGACCAAGTGTCTTTGTCAACATTTCCGAGTATTAGGAAGCTGCTAGCAATACCAGCAAAGGCGATCATCAAGGTCAACTTACGGCCAATCTTATCACTAATCCAGCCACCACCCGGTCGAGCAAATAGATTAATAAATGGATACACACCCGCCAAGAGTGCAGCAGTAACCTTAGGCAACTCGAACCAATCAACATAAAACATAGCCAAGATTGATACTACTGCTAATTCGGTACCAAAGGTTGCCATGTAGGCCCAATCAAGAATAGCCACTTGCTTAAAATGATAACGACTCTGTTCAGGCACAGGGTTTTTAATAATTTCTGCATTCACATGCCAAATCTTAACTAGCTGTAAGACAAAAACCGCGACTAATGTTAAGTACACCAACCATGTTGTTTCTACCGATATCATCCCGGCTTTAGCTGGTGACAATTTCCAAGTCAATAACGCCAAAGCTAAATAAAGTGGAATATTCATCATTATGTATAAGATTAAATCACCTAAGCTAGTGACTTCCATAGCACCTGATTTCTTTGGCTTGAAATAAGTAGAGCCCTTAGGGGTGTTACTCACATTGAAATAATAAAACACGCCATAACTAATGGCAATAAGACTGGCGATCGTAATGGCGTATCTCCAACCATCAACATCACCAAAACTTGCGGCAACGAATGGCAAGGTAAACATAGCACCGGCAGAACCAAAATTACCCCAGCCACCATAAATACCTTGCGCGGTACCGGTTTGCTTGGCTGGAAACCATTCTGAAATCATACGAATACCAACCACAAAACCAGCACCAATAAAGCCAGCAAAAAATCTCATTAAAGCCAGTTGTTCATAGCTTTGCATCCAACTAAAGGCAATTGAAATCAGTCCACCCAAAACTAAGATCGATGAGAACATAATCTTCGGGCCAAGTTTATCAACCAACATGCCGACAACAATCCTTGCAGGAATGGTTAAACCTACGTTAAGTATTAATAAGACTTTTGCTTGTTGATCAGTAAGTGCTAAAGCTTCTTTGATGAATGGCATCATTGGGCCTATACCCAACCAAACCACAAATGACATAAAAAAAGCAAACCAGGTTAAATGCAATATGCGGTATTTACCTGTAAATGAAAATATGTTCAACTTGTCTTCCATAACACTCCAAAAAAATAAAATTAATTCAGCTTAATGATCTCAACAGTGCCGTCATCTAGCACTTCTGTCATATGACCCTTAGGCTCATCCAGGAACAGTACAATTAATGCCAACACAATAATAGACACAATACCAATAATCATAAAGAA
>QOAB01000086.1 GCA_003978285.1 Candidatus Thioglobus sp. | reverse complement strand
GTGATCGACAGCCGTAAAAAATACTATTCAAATGGCGAGGATGCTAAAATACTACGTTTACAAATAAGGTAGCTATGTCACAAAAAACTAAGATCATTTATACCTTGACTGATGAGGCGCCAGCATTGGCAACTTACTCATTACTGCCGATAATTAAGGCGTTTACCGGTGCTGCAGACGTAGCGGTTGAGACTCGTGACATCTCTTTAGCTGCTCGTGTGATTGCTAATTTTCCTGAAAGGCTGACAGCAGAACAAAAAATGGGCGATGCTTTAAGTGAATTGGGTCAGATTGTTAAATTGCCAGAAGCCAATATTGTTAAGCTACCCAATGTGAGCGCCTCTATTCCACAGCTAGAATCAGTGATTGCTGAGCTTCAAGCGCATGGTTATGATATTCCAAATTACCCCTCTAATCCTCAAAGTGATGAAGATAAAGTGCTTAAGGCCACATTCTCTAAAGTGTTGGGCAGTGCGGTCAATCCAGTATTGCGCGAAGGAAACTCTGATCGTCGCGCACCTCCATCGGTTAAAAGCTATGCTCAGAAAAATCCTCATTCAATGGGCGCTTGGGCAACTGATTCCAAAACAGCTGTAGCCAGTATGTCTGAAGGTGATTTTTATGGTTCTGAAAAATCAACAACTATTACTGATGCAACGCAGTTCACTATTCAATTTGAAAGTACTGATGGTTCAATTGAAGAATTAAAAGCGCCAGATTCATTGCAAGCAGGCGAGATCATTGATGCCTCTGTTATGAGTCAGTCGTCTTTACGAGGTTTTCTAACTCAGACCATTGCACAAGCGAAAGAGGAGGGTGTTCTATTCTCTGTGCATATGAAAGCCACGATGATGAAAGTTTCTGATCCTATTATTTTTGGCCAGGTAGTGAGTGTCTTTTTTGAAGATGTGTTTAAGAAGCATGCATTGGTTTTTGAAGAATTAGGTGTCAATGCAAACAATGGTTTTGGTGATGTTTTAAGTAAAATTGAAACTTTAGAATCTAGCAAAAAGGCAGAAATCCAAGCCGACATTCAAGCGGTTTATGCCAAGCAGCCTGACGTGGCAATGGTTAATTCTGATAAAGGCATTACTAACTTAAACATACCAAGCGATGTCATTATTGATGCCTCTATGCCAGCCATGATTCGGACGTCAGGTCAGATGTGGAATAAGGATGGCAAGCCACAAGACACGATGGCAGTAATTCCTGATCGTTGTTATGCGGGTGTTTTTCAAGAAACCATTAGTTTTTGTAAAAAGCAGGGTGCATTTGACCCTACTACAATGGGCTCTGTTTCAAACGTTGGTTTGATGGCGCAAAAAGCAGAAGAGTATGGCTCTCACGATAAAACATTTCAAATGGCAGCAGCAGGAACAGTGCGTGTCGTCTCAACAGCTGGAGAAGTATTGCTTGAACAGTCTGTAGAAGTGGGCGATATTTTCCGTATGTGTCAAGTAAAGGACGCACCGATTCAAGACTGGGTTAAATTAGCAGTGAGCCGTGCTAGAGCGACAAATTTACCGACTGTTTTTTGGCTAGACGAACAGCGTGCACATGATCATCAAATGATCAAGAAAGTTAATAAATACTTGCTTGATCACGATACAACAGATCTTGAAATTCACATTATGTCACCTGAGGAGGCTACCCGATTTACACTCAACCATGTGAAAGAGGGCAAGAATGTCATTTCAGTGACAGGCAATGTACTACGAGATTATTTAACCGATCTATTCCCGATACTCGAGCTTGGAACAAGTGCAAAAATGCTATCGATTGTGCCACTCATGAATGGCGGCGGTTTGTTTGAAACGGGTGCCGGTGGCTCAGCACCTAAACATATTCAGCAATTAACAGCTGAGAATCACTTACGTTGGGATTCTTTAGGTGAATTTTTAGCCTTATCCGTTTCACTAGAGCATTTAGCGGCTACATTTGATATGCCTAAAGCACAAGTGTTAGCAACTGCCTTAGATGCAGCAACGGCTAAGTTTTTAGATAACGATAAATCGCCATCACGCAAAGTAGGTGAGTTAGACAATCGTGGCAGTCATTTTTATCTTGCAATGTATTGGGCACAGGCGTTGGCGGCTCAAACGCAAGATCCTGAATTACAAACACAGTTTGCATCTGTAGCTGAGGCTCTGTCTGCTAACGAATCAGTCATCATTTCTGAACTAAACGCAGTTCAAGGTAAGGTAATAGAATTGGGTGGTTATTACCAACCTAATCCAGCATTGGTTACTAAGGTGATGCGTCCAAGTGTTGCTTTAAATGCAATCATTGATTCTATATCATAGTATTAATATGTACTAATAGTGTTGCATAGCGTGCTTTACTGTGTATTATTGAATTTTTAGGTGAGTTTGACGCTTATCTAGATTAAAACTATATATAAATAATAACCTTAAGAGGAGAGAAAATGAAAAACTTAACAAAAGCAATCGCGATTGCAACAGTAGTAGCAGCAACATCAGCAACAGCATTTATGCACGACAACAATCGTGGCTGGGGTGGTGGTGGTCAGAACTGGGGTCCTATGAGTGGTGGTCAGAACTGGGGTCCATTCTCAGGTGGCTCAAATGCTGGCCCTATGACCGGCGGCTCTAACATGGGTCCTTTCTCAGGTGGTCAGAACTGGGGTCCAATGGGTGGTGGTTCTAATGCAGGCCCATTTACAGGCGCTCAAAACTGGGGTCCTTTCAAAGGCGGTAACAACTGGATGAACAACACTGATTTCGGTTTAAACTTTGATACTAAAAACACAACTGACACGAGTGCTTCTGGTGCTGCTGACGGTTCTGCTTCTGGTGCAGGTGATGCAACTGCTACAGGTACTGCAGACGCTTACGCTAAAGGTGTTGCAGATGCACAAGCACAAGCACAAGCCGACGCTTATGCTAAAGGCTATGCAGATGCAATGGCTTCAGGCGCAGGTTCTAGCTCTAACGCTACGAAGTAATCGTAAGTTAGTTAGTTAGTTAGTTAGTAACTGTAATAAACCCGCATCGTCATCGATGCGGGTTTTTTATCGCCTATCGCAATCTATACTTAATTAACAACAAACCTTTCATTGTTATTATTTATAAAATTTCCCAAACATCACGCTAAACTCAGCTTTTTCAAGCAAAAACCCCATTAATAGACCATTAGGACCCTTAAATTTAGGCCTTTTAAGCTATTTTTTTTCAATTTTTGATCATTTTTCATGGGTTTGATGGGCTATTTTGATCATTTCCAAACTATCTTCATGATACTAATTGTTGTTGTATTAGGGTGTGTAGCGATACTTGTGGCTTTTTTGCAAATATATATTATAATATTATTGACTTCTTATATAGTTACTGTATAATGCACCCCATCAGAGCAACTATGCTTGATACTTAAAACACCTTAATAATGAGGGTGTTAAATTTAAAAATAA
>QOAB01000051.1 GCA_003978285.1 Candidatus Thioglobus sp. | reverse complement strand
GAATACAAAGAATGGATCATTAAATGTAGGAGTTGAGAGACCTCAGTTTGGAAAGCATGTGTTTGTTTTGTCGCCATTTGTTTATTCCTGTTTTGTGCGTAAAATACATTGATATGGGCAAATTTATAAAATTCAAGTGAAAACTCAAATTACACAATTTATGTTGTATTTACGTGTTGAACGCCACTATGCACTTAACACCCAACAAGCCTATCAGCGCGACTTACAACAACTGTTAAGTTTTGCAAATCAACAGGGGGTTAATAGCTGGATTGATTTAACCGCTGAGCACCTGAATTTACTGGTGATGAAAATGCGCCACGCCAATAGTAGTGGCCGTACCATTCGTCGGCATTTGTCTTCTATTCGTGGGTTTTTGAGCTACCTTGTTAATCAGCGTTATTTGCCAAGTAATTGTGCGCTAGGATTGCAACCACCAAAGCTGGATCAAAGATTGCCAAAAATATTGGATTATGGTCAACTAACACTTATGCTTAACCCAAGGTCTAAATCACCATCAGAGCTACGTGATGTGGCTATTATTGAGGTCATTTATTCGTGCGGACTTCGTGTATCAGAATTGGTTAGTCTTGATGTAAATGATATAGATACTAAGCAAGGCTTTTTAAACGTGATGGGCAAGGGTGGCAAGATGCGTCATACGCCATTGGGTGAATCCGCCCAAAAAGCGATTGCCAATTATTTACAAAAAACAGGCGTTACTCAAGGCGCCTTATTTTTAAATAATCGACACATTAGAATTAGCGTGAGAGCTATACAAACTATGGTGAAAAAACGCGCACTTGAAGTCGGGATTAAAATTAACGTACATCCGCATATGTTGCGCCATGCAGCAGCAACACACTTTTTACAGTCAAGCCATGACCTTAGATCTGTACAAGAATTTTTAGGCCATGAAAGTATTAAGTCAACCCAGGTGTATACACACCTAGATTTTTTAGAACTCTCTAAAGTGTATGATAAATGTCATCCAAGAGCAAAGAAAACAACATGAGTTTTAAAGTCAGATTAGCAGCGCAGTATTTAAAGGCGGGCGGGGTGATTTCTCATCCAACCGATACTATTCAAGGTTTGGCATGTCTGCCGTGTTTTGAACATGCCATGCAGCGAATCTTACAACTTAAACATCGTTCTGCTAATAAAGGGCTGATATTGTTGGCTAGCGATGTAAGCTACTTTACTGATTATGTGGATGATGCGCTGCTATTAACAAGCATTAAATATACCAAGGTGCCAACTACTTATTTACTTAAGGCCAATCAACAGGCTTCTAAGTTATTAACGGGCGAATTTAACACGATTGCGCTTAGGTTGACTGATAACGCTTTAATTACTAAGTTATGTCAAGCAAACAACAGTGCCTTGGTTTCTACCAGTGCTAATACCAATGGTAAAAAAAGTGCAACAAGTGTGCTTGAATTAAATGTATTTTTTAAACAAGAATTAGACTTTATTATCGCGCCACAAAACTATAATAACCCAGCATCACAGATTATTAATTTACAAACTGGAGAGCGTCTTAGATGAGTGAAAAAACAATGCTTGATCAAGTTAAGATCTATTTATTAAGCTTGCAGCAAGATATTTGCGACCAATTAGAGCAAGTAGATGGTGAAGCCAGTTTTATCAAAGACAATTGGGAAAAAGAAAACGGTGCTGGTGGTGGGCTTACCCGTGTACTGACTGATGGCGCTGTGTTTGAACAAGCAGGTGTTAACTTTTCTATCGTCCATGGCGACAACATGCCGGCCTCAGCGACAGCATTACGCCCAGAGCTAGCAGGGCGTAGCTTTAGTGCCTTAGGCGTCTCATTGGTAATCCACCCGCACAATCCATATGCGCCAACTTCACATGCCAATGTCAGATTTTTCATTGCAGAAAAAGAAGGCGAAGATCCGATTTGGTGGTTTGGTGGTGGCTTTGATCTTACCCCTTATTATGGCTTTGATGAAGATTGCATTTTGTGGCATCAAATGGCTAAAGACGCTTGTGACCCTTTTGGCGAAGAGGTGTATCCGAAGTATAAAAAATGGTGCGATGATTATTTTTACATGAAGCATCGCGATGAACAACGCGGTGTTGGCGGCTTATTCTTTGATGATTTAAACGAAGGCGGATTTGATCAGTGTTTTGCTTTTATGCAAAGTGTGGGTAATAGCTATATTAAAGCTTATCGACCAATTGTTGAGCGTCGTAAAGACACACCGTTTACCGACCATGAAAGACAATTCCAACTGTATCGTCGTGGTCGTTATGTCGAGTTTAATTTGGTTTATGATCGCGGCACTTTATTTGGTTTGCAAACGGGTGGCCGTACCGAATCGATTCTCATGTCGTTGCCACCGCTTGTACGTTGGGAATATCAATACGAGCCAGAAGCAGGTAGTGAGGAAGAAAAATTATACGAGTACTATATTAAGCCCCAAGATTGGCTAGGGATTGAATAACTTATATGAAGCACACTATTGACGCCAAACGCCTACTGTGTCCGATGCCAGTAATACGTTTAGGCGAAATGATTAACACCATTGATAAAGGCGATTTAATTGAGATGATTGCTACGGATCCGGGTGTACTACATGACATACCTGCTTGGTGTAAAGTGCATGGTCACAAAGTCGTTGAAATTCATGAAAAAAATAATGAGATTATTCTACTTGTAGAGAAAATAGGGTAGAATAAGTCGCTGTTTTTATTGTAAATAACAGTTTTTCATAATACAATAATTAAACCAACAAGAATTTTGATCGCAATGACGCGCTCTGTTTGACAATGACTGTCAGCAAATTAAATAGTTAAAAATAGGAGAAAATATGTCTGCTAAAGATGTAATAAAAATGATGAAGGACAACGAGGTTACATTCGTTGATTTCCGTTTTACTGATACTAAAGGTAAAGAGCAACACGTTAGTGTGCCCGCTCACCAAGTTGATGCTGATAAATTTGAAGAAGGTCAAATGTTTGACGGCTCTTCAATCGCCGGTTGGAAAGATATTAATGAATCAGATATGATTCTACAGCCAGATCTTGATGCGTGTGTTATGGACCCATTCACTCAAGAGTCTACACTAATTGTTCGTTGTGATATTATCGAGCCAGAAGATATGAAAGGCTATGAAAAAGATCCACGTTCAATTGCAAAGCGTGCTGAAAAGTACATGCAAGATTCAGGTGTTGCTGATGTTGCTTATTTCGGTAACGAGCCGGAATTTTTTGTATTTGATTCAGTTAAGTTTGACAATACTATGGGTGCATGTAGCTACTCAGTACATTCTGAGGAAGCTGCTTGGGAAAGTGGTAGTGATTTTGACGGTGGTAACACCGGTCACCGTCCAGGCGTTAAAGGCGGTTACTTCCCAGTACCACCAGTTGACTCAATGATGGATTTACGTGCTGAAATGTGTTTAGCAATCGAAAGCATGGGTGTGACCACTGAAGTACATC
>QOAB01000153.1 GCA_003978285.1 Candidatus Thioglobus sp. | reverse complement strand
TGAACTTGAGCAACACTAATTAGGAGAATCCGATGAAAGATTTATTACAAATTTTAAAACAGCAGAATAAAGAGCAAGATTTTGATGCGATTCGAGTTGGACTAGCTTCTCCTGAGAAGATTCGTTCATGGTCATATGGCGAGGTAAAAAAACCTGAAACCATTAACTACCGTACATTCAAACCTGAAAGAGAAGGTTTATTCTGTGCTAAGATTTTTGGCCCAATGAAAGATTTTGAGTGTTTGTGTGGCAAGTATAAACGCATGAAGTTTCGTAACGTTGTTTGTGAAAAATGTGGCGTTGAAGTAACCTTGTCTAAGGTTCGTCGTGAGCGCATGGGTCATATTGAATTAGCTGCACCGGTTGCACATATTTGGTACCTTAAATCATTACCTTCACGTTTAGGCCTATTGATGGATATGACGCTTAAGGATATTGAGCGTGTACTATATTTTGAAGCATTCCTAGTGACAGACCCTGGTTCTACACCACTCGTACACAAGCAATTATTAACCGAAGAGATGTATTTTGATGCACTTGATGAATACGGTGATGATGAGTTTGAAGCGAAAATGGGTGCTGAAGCTATTCAAGACGTTTTGAAAGAAATGCAGCTTGAAAAAGAAGCGGCTAACTTGCGTGAAGACAGCTTAAACACTAAATCTCAAACCAAGCTTAAGAAGTACAATAAACGTCTTAAGTTAATTGATTCACTAATCCAATCAGGCAATAAGCCAGAATGGATGGTGCTGACAGTATTACCAATTCTTCCACCAGATTTGCGCCCATTAGTGCCGTTAGATGGCGGTCGTTTTGCGACTTCTGATTTGAATGATTTATACCGTCGTGTAATTAACCGTAACAACCGTTTAGGTCGTTTATTAGAGTTAGATGCGCCAGAAATTATTGTTCGTAACGAAAAGCGTATGTTGCAAGAAGCCGTTGATTCATTGATTGACAATGGTCGTCGTGGCCGTGCAGTGATGGGTAATAATCGTCGTCCGCTTAAATCAATTGCCGACATGATTAAAGGTAAGCAAGGTCGTTTCCGTCAAAACTTACTGGGTAAACGTGTTGACTATTCAGGTCGTTCAGTGATTGTCTGTGGTCCATACCTTAAATTACATCAGTGTGGTTTACCAAAGAAAATGGCTTTAGAATTATTTAAGCCGTTTATGTATAACCGCCTAATAGCTAAAGGTTTAGCCTCAACCATTAAAGCCGCCAAGAAGATGGTGGAAAGTGAGGTTCCTGAAGTATGGGATATCCTTGAAAGAGTTGTACATCAGCATCCGGTATTACTTAACCGTGCACCAACATTGCACCGTTTAGGTATTCAAGCATTTGAGCCTTTATTGATTGAAGGTAAGGCGATTCAATTACACCCACTCGTTTGTGGCGCATTTAACGCTGACTTTGATGGTGACCAGATGGCAGTACACGTGCCATTATCTGAAGAGGCACAACTCGAAGCAAGAACACTTATGTTAGCTTCTAACAATGTATTGCACCTTGCGAGTGGTGAGCCAATTATCGTGCCTTCACAGGACGTTATTTTGGGCTTGTACTACATGACACGTGACAAGATTAATCAAAAAGGCGAAGGCATGATTTTTGTTAATCCAGCTGAAGCTTTAAACGCTTATGAATCTGGCGCTGCTACATTACATGCAAAGGTTAAATTACGTATTCAAGAATATGAAAAAGTCGATGGCAAATATCAGCCAACAACAAAACGAATTGTTGATACAACTGTTGGCCGTGCGATTTTCTCAAAAATTTTGCCAGCCGGTTTGTCATTCGATTTAATCAACGAAGCCATTTCTAAAAAAGTAGTTTCTAATTTGATTCATGTTTGTTATCAAACACAAGAGTTAAAAGACACGGTAATTTTTGCTGATCAGATGATGTATATGGGTTTTCAATACTCAACTAAGTCAGGTATCTCGTTCTGTTCAAATGACATGACTATTCCTGACACTAAAGCAGGCATGATTGAAGAAGCGGAAGCACAAGTGAAAGACGTACAAAAGCAGTACTCACAAGGTGTGGTAACTGATGGTGAACGTTATAATAAGGTGATTGATATTTGGTCTCGCACTTCAGAGAAAGTGGCTAAGGCAATGATGGATGAAATCGGTTTTGAAGATTTCATCAATGCCGATGGTAAAACTGAAAAATTAGCCTCGTTTAACTCGGTTTATATGATGGCTGATTCTGGTGCTAGGGGTTCTCCAGCACAGATGCGTCAGTTAGCAGGTATGCGTGGTCTAATGGCCAAGCCTGATGGATCAATCATTGAAACACCAATTACTTCAAACTTCCGTGAAGGTTTGAACAATATGCAATACTTTATTTCAACACACGGTGCACGTAAAGGTCTAGCTGATACGGCACTAAAAACAGCAAACTCGGGTTACTTAACCCGTCGTTTAGTGGATGTTGGTCAAGATTTAGTGGTTAATGAATTCGATTGTGGTACTGAAAATGGACTCATCAAGAAGGCCACGATTGAAGGTGGTAATATTGTACAAACACTCGGTGCTGCAGTACTAGGTCGTGTGATGGCTGAAGATGTATTAGTGCCAGATTCAACTGAAGTATTTTTGGCCAAAGGTCATTTAGTTACTTTGGAAGACAAAGATAAGATCAATGAGTTAGGTGTTGAATCAATCAAAGCACGTTCCACCATTACATGTGACACTCGCTATGGCGTTTGTTCAGCATGTTATGGTAACGACATGGCTCGTGGTCATCAGATTGGTGTTGGTGAAGCCGTTGGCGTTATCGCAGCACAGTCTATCGGTGAGCCGGGTACACAGTTAACCATGCGTACGTTCCACATTGGTGGTGCAGCATCTGCATCAACAGCGGTAAGTAGTGTCAACATCAATACAGACGGTGTCGCTCATTTAGAAGGCATGAAGTCAATTACTAACGCTAATGGCGACCTAGTGGTGATTTCTCGTTCGGCTGAAGTTACAATTCGTAATACCAGAGGCCAAGAAGTTGAGCGTTATAAGATTCCTTATGGTGCGATCGTTCATGTTCAAGATGGTGGCGCTGTTAAAGCAAAAGATAAGATTGCAGACTGGGATCCGCATACGCATCCAATTATTTCTGAGCAGTCAGGTCGCGTGATTTTTGTTGATTTTGTTGAAGGTGTTACGGTCAACAAGAACACAGATCCATTAACGGGCTTAACTTTCTTCGAGATGATTGATGAAGCAGAAAGATCAGCAGCAGCGAAAGGCTTGAAGCCACTGATTAAGATGGTGGACGAAAAAGATTCAGAGATGGTGTTATCAACACATTACTTGCCTTCAACAGTGAAGATTAATTTAGAAGACAATCAAGTCATCACCGCAGGTGAAGTCTTGGCGAAGATTCCAAAAGATCTGTCTAAGACCAGTGATATTACTGGTGGTTTGCCACGTGTTGCTGATTTATTTGAAGCACGTAAAGCCAAAGATCATTCAATCCTTGCAGAAACAGCAGGTGTGATTA
>QOAB01000122.1 GCA_003978285.1 Candidatus Thioglobus sp. | reverse complement strand
AACAACGTTATTACGTGCAATGGGCTTAGGCGCAGATGCAATCCTAGATACTTTCTTTGAAAAAATTAACGTTAAACTTAAAGCTAAATCTTGTGATGTTGGCTTGTTACCTGCCAAATTACGAGGTGTGATTGCAGAGTTTGATATTAAATCAGGCAAAGACATCATTGTTGAAAAAGGCCGTCGTATTACTGCTAAGCATACAAAAATGCTGGAAGAGGCAGGTGTTAAATCAATCAATGCGCCGCTTGAATACTTATTGGATAAAGTTATTTCACAAGACTTGATCGATAAAGAAACGGGTGAAATCTTATTTGCTGCCAATACAGTGATTAGCGAAGAGGTGTTAGAAGTATTAAGTGCCAACAAAGTTAAGAAGATTGAAATTCTCTATATTAATGAATCTAAAGGTGGTGCATATATTTCAGACACATTACGTTTAGATGATACGCAAACTGAGCTTGAAGCACGCATGAGCATTTATCATGTGATGCGTCCAGGTGAGCCGGCAACAGCAGATGCAGTTAACTTGTTATTTAATAACTTGTTCTTTAAGAACGACCGTTACGATTTATCTAAAGTAGGCCGTATGAAGCTCAATCGTCGTTTAGGCATTAAGTCTGAAACAGGTGAGCACGTATTAACGAATGATGACATTATCAGTGTTCTCAAGTTGTTAATCGATATTAAAAACGGTAATGATTCTGTTGATGATGTTGACACACTAGCTAATAGACGTGTCAGAGCAATCGGTGAAATGATTGAAAACCAGTTTAGAATTGGTTTAGTTCGTGTTGAAAAAGCCGTTAAAGAGGGTTTAAACTTAGCAGAAACAGATGAATTAACACCACAAGACCTCATTAACTCTAAGCCGGTATCGGCAGCGGTGAGAGAATTCTTTGGCTCTTCTCAGTTGTCACAGTTTATGGATCAAGTGAATCCATTATCGGGTGTCACGCATAAACGTCGTATTTCAGCCTTAGGTCCAGGTGGTTTAACCCGTGAGCGTGCAGGTTTTGAAGTGCGTGACGTGCATCCATCACACTATGGTCGTTTATGTCCAATTGAAACTCCGGAAGGTCCAAACATTGGTCTGATTAATACACTAGCGGTTTATGCTAAAACCAATGATTATGGTTTCTTAGAAACACCTTATCAGATAGTTAAAAAAGGCAAAGTAACGGATGAAGTGATTTACGTTTCTGCGATTGATGAGCTTGAGCATACGATTGCACAAGCAAATGCGACAGTAGATAGTAAGGGTCAACTAATGGATGACTTGATTCCATGTCGTCGTAAAAACGAATTTGTATTGGTAGACTCTGAAGATGTCACTCTAGTTGATATCGACTCTAAGCAGATTGCATCAGTGGCAGCGTCACTGATTCCATTCTTAGAGCATGATGATGCCAACCGTGCACTGATGGGTTCAAACATGCAACGTCAAGCAGTACCTGTACTAAAGGCAGAGAAGCCATTAGTCGGTACTGGTATTGAGCGTGTTGTTGCAACCGACTCTCGCGTATGTGTTACCGCCAAACATAGTGGTGTGGTTGAGGCAGTAGATGCGTCACGTATTGTTATTCGTGTTGATTCTAAGCAAACCAAAGCGGGCGAGTTAGGTGTTGATATCTACAACTTAACTAAGTACGCGCGCTCTAACCAGAACACTTGTATTAACCAAAAACCATTGGTAAAAACAGGCGATAAAATTGCTACAGGCGATGTATTGGCAGATGGTCCATCAACCGATATGGGTGAATTGGCACTGGGTCAAAACATGAAAATTGCCTTTATGCCTTGGAATGGTTACAACTTTGAGGATTCAATCTTAATTTCAGAAAGAGTGGTACAAGAAGATCGTTACACCACGATTCACATCGAAGAGCTAACGGCGTATTCTCGTGACACTAAATTAGGTCCTGAAGAAATCACGGCTGATATTCCCAATGTGAGCGAATCTGCTTTGGCTAAATTAGACGAAGTTGGTGTGGTTTATGTAGGTGCTCGTGTTAAGGGTGGCGACATCCTAGTAGGTAAAGTAACACCGAAGAGTGAAACTGTGCTTTCTCCAGAAGAGAAGTTATTGCGTGCTATTTTTGGTGAAAAAGCCAACAGTGTTAAAGATTCTTCATTACGTATCGGCGCATCAAAATCAGGTGTGGTTATCGACGTACAAGTCTTTACCCGTGACCGTGTTGAAAAAGACGCAAGAGCCGTGAGTATTGACGAAGAGCGCTTAGCAAAAATCAGAAAAGACATTGATGATGAGTTTGGCATTATTGACGGTGATATATTCCGTCGTATCCGTTTAAAACTTTCTGGCAACGCATTAACCAAAGCGGTTGGTGATATTAAAGCCGGTGAGAAACTAAACGCTAAACTAATGAAGAAGCTTGACAATGCAGACATTGCTAAGCTTAAAGTTGAAGATGCAACTGTGAATAAAGAAGTTGCAGCATTGGTTAAACAAGCCAAAGCTAAGCAAGTTGAATTTGACAAGTTCTTTGAAGTTGAACGCGCTAAGATTGAAGAGGGTGCAGAATTACCGCCAGGCGTTATGAAGATGGTTAAAGTTTATGTGGCAACACGTAAAACCCTTCAAGTTGGTGATAAGATGGCTGGACGTCATGGTAACAAGGGTGTGATTTCACGCGTATCTCCAATTGAAGATATGCCTTACCTTGAAGACGGTTCAACGGTTGATGTGGTACTTAACCCATTAGGTGTACCATCACGAATGAACGTTGGTCAAGTATTAGAAGTTCACTTAGGTTATGCAGCAAAAGGCTTAGGTTATAAAATTGCCGCTATGTTGGATGAGAAACGCACTGAGATGGTAAAAGAAATCAGAGCATTCTTAGATAAGATTTACAACTCTTACGGAAAGCAAGAAGACTTAGCTTCATTTACCGATGAAGAAATCATTGAGTTAGCTAATAACTTACGCGAAGGTGTGCCAATGGCAACCCCAGTATTTGACGGTATTAAAGAAGAAGATATTAAGTCATTATTGAAAATGGCTGATCTTCCAGAGTCTGGTCAAGAGCAGTTATATGATGGTCGTACCGGTGAGGCGTTTGATCGCCCAGTAACGGTTGGTTACATGCACATGCTTAAGCTTAATCACTTAGTGGATGACAAGATGCATGCTCGTTCAACCGGTCCTTACTCATTAGTAACGCAACAGCCATTGAGTGGTAAAGCACAGTTTGGTGGTCAACGCTTTGGTGAGATGGAAGTTTGGGCGCTAGAAGCTTACGGTGCAGCACACACATTACGTGAAATGCTAACCGTGAAGTCAGATGACGTTGCTGGCCGTGCGAAGATGTATAAGAGTATTGTTGATGGTGTTAACGTGACTGAGTCAGTCATGCCAGAATCATTTAACGTATTGGTCAAAGAGATCCGATCGTTAGGTATTGACGTTGAACTTGAGCAACACTAATAGGAGAATCCGATGAAAGATTTATTACAAATTTTAAAACAGCAAAACAAAGAGCAAGATTTTGATGCGATTCGAGTTGGACTGGCTTCTCCTGAGAAGATTCGTTCATGGTCATATGGTGAGGTAAAAAAACCTGAAA
>QOAB01000073.1 GCA_003978285.1 Candidatus Thioglobus sp. | reverse complement strand
TAAAATAGCGCATAACAATCATCGACAAAATATACAATCATTATTATGAGTACAGACAACAAACCAAATTTTGAAATTCGTTTATTAAGCGCGGTTAGAAAAACCCTAATTGCTGTTGCAAAAGACACCATGACTAAGCCAGGCTTACGTCACCCTTTAACAGAAGGCACACAAAAAATGATTACCGATTGTTTAGATATCGTTATCTCTAGACAAACAGCCATTGAAAAAGACTCGGGCACACATACTAAAATGAAGCCGGTTTATACCGATGAGCAAACCGTACAAAGCTTCTCAGTTGATGATCTTAAAAAGACTTTAAATTAAACATATTCTAGATTGGCGTAAGAGCTAATCAACCACTTAGTGCCAGCAGATTTGAACTTAATCTGAATGCGGGCTGAGTCACCATCACCTTCAAAGTTAAGTACCGTACCAAAGCCAAATTTGGCATGCCTAACCGTCACACCAATCGATAATTGACCTTGCCCTTCAGGATCGATATCTTGATTAAAGATATCATCCTCTTGATAATTTTGCATGGTTGCGCCAAATTTTTGTTTAACTGAGTTTGTATACTCGCTCGGGATTTCATCTAAAAATCGAGAAGGGTAGGCATATAAAGACTGCCCATGTAAAAAGCGTTTAATTGCAAAAGATAGACTGAGTTTTTTCATCGCACGGGTCATGCCAACGTAGCACAGCCTTCTTTCTTCATCCATTAAGTGTGGCTCGTCTTTACTTTGCCTGGACGGAAACAAATCTTCCTCCATGCCGGTTAAAAATACATTGGGAAATTCCAAGCCTTTGGCAGAATGAATGGTCATTAATTGTACATTTTGATTGATAGGCGCATTAGTATCGCCACTGGAGTCTAACGAGGCTAGTGAGATAAAACCAACCACTTCACTCATATCAGAATCTTGATCATGAGCATATTGCTTGGATGCCGCAATGAGCTCTTCAAGGTTTGCTTTCTTACTACCAGCCTTATCAGTTTTGTCATTTGAGTAATGCTCAATTAAGCCGGAAGCTTTAATTAAGTGAGCAACTTTTTCACTCAGTTCTAGGTGTTTGGCATCATCACACATTTGTTCAATCAGTTGTGTAAATCCGATTAGTGCATTGCTTGCACGAGTCGGCAATGAAGGCGATATTGCAATGGCTGCTTGAAAGAGGGTGGTGTTATTATCACGCGCAAATTCTCTAACTTTTTCAATGGTGGCATTGCCAATACCACGAGTTGGGAAGTTAACCACGCGCTCAAAAGCAACATTATCCGCCGAGCTTTCCATTAAGCGTAAGTAACACAATGCATCTTTAATCTCAGCACGTTCAAAAAAGCGAAGACCACCGTAAATCACGTAAGGAATATTGTATTTAATTAACCGCTCTTCAAAGCCTCTAGACTGCGCATTTGAGCGATACAAAATAGCACATTCGTTGGCTGATGTGCCATTGTCAATGAATTTTTGAATGGTGCTAACAACATAGTCTGCTTCATCAGTTTCTGTACGTGCTTCATAGATATCAATTAAATCACCATTACCAGAATCGGTCCACAACGACTTTCCTAGGCGATTAGAATTATTAGCAATTAGTGCGTTAGACGCACCTAGAATATTACCTGTAGAGCGGTAATTTTGCTCAAGTCGGATGGTTTGAATAGGGTGAAAATCAGATTCTAGTTTTTGAATGTTTTCTATCTTTGCGCCACGCCAGCCATAGATTGATTGGTCGTCATCACCCACACAAAATATTTGATTTTTTCCTGATGAGAGTAATTTGATCCATTTGTATTGAATGGTGTTGGTGTCTTGAAACTCATCAACCAAGATGTGCTCAAAGCGATTTTGATAGTGTGTAAGTAACTCAGAATTATTTTTTAACAACTCATAACTGCGTACTAAAAGTTCGGCAAAATCAATCAGCTCATTGGCTTTACAGTGCGCCTCATAAAGCTCAAATACTTTGACACTTTGTTTAACAAAATAGTTATATCCAGCGTCAATATCACCCGGGTGAATGCCTTCATCTTTTTGCTGGTTGATAAACCACTGAATTTTTCTAACCGGGTATTTTGATTCATCGATTTGATTTTCTTTCATCAAGCGCTTAACAATACGAAACTGATCTTGCTGATCAAGAATTTGAAATTGTGCACTTAAGTTAGCTTCAATTGGATGGGCGCGTAATAATCGATGTGCCAGTCCATGAAAAGTGCCCACCCACATGCTTCTAATTGGCCGTCTTAATAAAAATTCAAGACGTTCACGCATTTCCTTGGCAGCCTTGTTGGTAAAGGTTACTGCTAAAACAGCATCAATATGCGTGTTTTTCTGTGTGACTAAATAAGCAATTCGGTGTGTTAAAACTCGGGTTTTACCACTACCTGCGCCCGCGAGTATTAAAGCATTTTGTGCATCATCTAAAGTAACTGATTGATTTTGTTTGTCATTAAGTCCGTCGGTAATTTCAGATAAATTCATGATTTTTTCTTGCTTGATAGTTTTAAATGGTTATAATATTACCTTTCTCTGATATCAAGTAATTTTAAGCCTGATTGAAGAGTGTGAAATTATAAACAAAAATTAAGGAGTATCAGTAATGACTTACTACGAAGGTGTTAAAAAAATGGAAGAAATGGGCGTAAACGATAACTATATTCAAGGTTGGGTAGCTGGTTTCTTAAATAATCCTGAACTTGAAGAGCAAAGAATTACTGATGAATGGGAATCTGGCTTTGAAGATGGCAAAGAGAAAACAGATGCAAACTTTGCAAATTTCTGCTAATTTCTGATAATTACATTTACTAAGAATGATCTAAAAAGCCCCGTTTACGGGGCTTTTTAATGCATCAATCATTATGCAAAGCAACTGGCAGCACAATACAAGAAATACCTTAAAAGGGGCGAACAGTTGTAATGATTTTTTTCAAAGTGATCAGTTTAAAGACCAACACTTTCCAATCAAAATCCCTTTAGAATTTGCCAATCTGATTGATAAGAATAATCCAGATGATCCTTTATTAAAACAAGTTATTCCCTTTAGCAATGCACAAAACCAAGCAGAGTTTAGTTTGTCCCCATTGGGCGATGAAGACAACGCACCAGTCGCCGGCTTAATTCACAAATACCCTAATCGAGTTTTATTAATTACATCACGTGTGTGCGCGATTCACTGCCAGTATTGTTTTCGACAAAATTTTGATTATTCTGGCCATGATGCAATGAGTAACTGGATAGCGATTGAAGACTATATTCGTTCTCATCAATCAATCAATGAAGTCATACTTAGTGGTGGCGACCCTTTGAGTTTGAGCGATGAAAAACTAGCTAAATTAATCAGAAATATTGAAAATATTGAACATATAAAGATATTACGACTTCATTCTCGCTCTATTGTGGCCACACCAAGCAGAATAACGGATAAATTGGTCAAATTACTCACTAAAACCTCGTTAAAAGTGGTTTTAGTGACACACATTAACCATGCAAATGAAGTGTCAGAAGTGTTTATCCAAAATATTGGAAATTTTACAAATATCACGCTACTCAACCAATCTGTGTTGTTAAAAGGAGTTAATGAT
>QOAB01000125.1 GCA_003978285.1 Candidatus Thioglobus sp. | reverse complement strand
AACCTAGTGGTTAAGCAACTATAATTGGGCTGTCGCCAAGCGGTAAGGCAACGGGTTTTGATCCCGTCATGCGCAGGTTCAAATCCTGCCAGCCCAGCCATACTTTTTCCTTAAATATCAATGACTTACACTGTATTTAGGGATTTTTACGTCTAAACCTTACCTCTGTGTACACCTACATTACAGCGTTTCGTGTGACAGAAAACGTGACAAAAAATTTTATTTAGTATTTTCACACCGACATTCAGGACATACAAATTGCTGTGGCATTTGCATCATTTTTTGTGGTGCGCTGGAAATTTTAACAATGGCTAAATAAAGATACAAAAAGTATTTAACAAATCTATTTTGCTATCGTAGTATAATTCAAGCACTTTAATGGTCATTACTAATATCTATGTCACTCGACAAAATTAAAATCTTTAGCGGTAACGCTAATCCACAACTTTCTGGGGAAATTATTTCTAAACTTAACCTTGCCCAAGGTAAAGCTTTAGTTGGACAGTTCAGCGACGGTGAATCACAAGTTGAAATTTTAGAAAACGTACGTGGTTGTGATGTGTTTATTATCCAGCCAACTTGCGGACCTTCACCTGCTGAAACATTGATGGAACTCTTAGTCATTGTTGATGCGCTTAAACGCTCATCAGCGGCTCGTATTACGGCTGTGGTGCCTTACTTTGGTTATTCAAGACAAGACCGTCGTTCACGCTTAACCCGTGTACCCATTACTGCAAAATTAGCCGCTAAAATGGTGGAAGCTTCAGGTGTTGATCGCATCCTAACGATTGATTTACACGCAGACCAAATTCAAGGATTTTTCAATATTCCGATTGATAATATTTATGCTCAACCCGTTTTGGTGGCGGACATACTGTCTAAGGGCTATGATGATGTTGTGGTTGTCTCGCCTGACGTTGGTGGCGTAGTGCGTGCACGTGCTGCTGCAAAACGTATCAACGATGCCGATCTTGCAATTATTGATAAACGTCGCCCCGCACCCAACATGGTGAAAGTCATGAATGTGATTGGTGATGTGGAAGGCCGTACTTGTATTATTATTGATGATATGGTTGATACAGCTGGCACCTTATGCCAAGCGGCTGGTATCTTAAAAGAAAAAGGCGCAAAAAATGTCGTGGCTTATGCAACCCACGCTGTACTTTCTGGCAACGCCATTGATAACATCAATAACTCTGAGCTCGATGAATTGGTCACCACCAATACCATTCCTTTATCTAAAGATGCGGCTAACTGCAGCAAAATACGACAACTGTCTATTGCGCCAACCTTGGCAGAGGTAATTAAACGCATCAGTGGTGAAGAATCTATTAGCACCATCTTCACCGACACTCAATAACTAGTCTAAAAGGACTCAAGGCTATGATTTTTGAGTAAAAATTTTATGTATAATCCTTCCTTTGGTCCGTCACCTATTCAACTCAAGAACACCGATTTATGAAATCTACAACTAAAGAACACAAACAAGCACTACAAAAACTCATCATGATTGGTAAGGACAAAGGTTATTTAACCTATGCCGAACTGAATGATCTACTACCAAAGGATTTGCTCACACAAGAACAAATCGAGCCCATCGTTACTATTTTAGAAGAATTAGATATTGTTGTATCTGAAACCGTTCCTGATGCTGATACCTTAGTGGTTGAATCAGGTGCTAAAGCGCAATCTACTTCAGCTGAAGCTGCTATTGCAGCACTAGCGGCACTCGATTCAGAATTTGGTAGAACCACGGATCCCGTCAGAATGTACATGCGTGAAATGGGTGTGGTTGCTCTTCTAGAACAAAAAGATGAGGTTCGCATTGCCAAAGAAATAGAAGCGGGTGTCTTTGAAATCATGAAAGCTATTACGCTCTACCCATCTATCACTGACTTCTTCTTTAAAGCACATACACGTCTTGAAGAAGGAAAATGTAAGATGACTGATGTGATTATTGGTTACCAAGGTGATGCTGAAGATTTCTTAGCAAAAAAAGCCGCTTTTGATGCGGGTGAGTTTGATGATGACGAAGAATACGAAGACATGGAAGAAATGGAATACACTGGTCCAGATGAGGACAGAGTGAATACTCGCTTTGAAACCATTCTAAAATGCTCTGGAAACTACCAAACTATTAATGAAAAAAACGGCTTCCGTCATAAAAAGACGATTGCTGCCCGTGAGCAATTATCAAATGGCTTATCTGATTTGCGTCTTGCACCAAAATTAGTTAGCACGATGATGGAAGTTATTTGTGACCGCGTTGCCATGATGAAGAAGCAAGAAAAGACTATCCAAAATGCTTGTCTTTATGCTGGCATGGAAAGAGAGCAATTCTTTAAATTATTCACCGACAATGAAACCAATTTTGACTGGTTAAAAGGCGCTAAATTAGATAAAAAAGTAGCCGCCGCATTAAAAATCAGTAAAAATGAAATCTACTATGCACAAAAAAATCTTCTTGAATATGAAGAAGAAATGCAACTCACAGTGCCAGAGCTGAAAGCATTAAACAAACTCTATCGTCGTGGTGATCGTCGCGCTAAAAAGGCAAAATCTCAAATGATTGAGGCAAACTTACGCTTAGTTATTTCCATTGCTAAAAAATATGCCAATCGTGGTTTGCAATTCTTAGACTTGATTCAAGAAGGCAATGTTGGCTTAATGAAGGCGGTTGATAAGTTTGAGTATCGTCGTGGTTATAAGTTTTCAACTTATGCAACTTGGTGGATTCGTCAGGCCATTACTCGTTCGATTGCTGACCAAGCACGCACCATCCGTATTCCAGTACACATGATTGAAACCATTAATAAGCTTAATCGTGTTCGTCGCCAACTCTTACAAAAATTTGGCCGTGAAGCAACACCTGAAGAGTTGGCAGTAGAAATGGAATTGCCAGAGTACAAAATCATTAAGATTTTAAAAATCGCTAAAGAGCCTTTATCTATGGAAACGCCGGTAGGTGACGATGAAGATTCAAACATTGGTGATTTTATCGAAGACACTAACTTATCTTCTCCAGTAGAGATTACGACCAGAGAAAGCCTAAAAGAAACAACGGGCGAACTGTTAGCCAACCTCTCACCTCGTGAAGCAAAAGTATTAAAAATGCGTTTTGGTATTGATATGAATACCGATCACACGCTTGAAGAAGTGGGTCGTCAGTTTGATGTAACCCGTGAACGTATTCGCCAAATCGAAGCCAAAGCTTTGCGCAAACTAAGACACCCTTCTCGTGCGCACAAACTACAAAGCTTCTTGGAATAAAACCCTTACGGGCCTATAGCTCAGCTGGTTAGAGCAATCGACTCATAATCGATTGGTCCTTGGTTCAAGTCCAAGTAGGCCCACCACATTAAAATTACTGCGCTTTTCCCCTTTCTAGGTTGTTGTGCTTGTCTTTCGTTCAGTCATATAGTTACACCTATACTCCTTCTCTCATTCCTACGCTCGACTACTAGAAAGGGAAAACACTTGTAATTTACAAATCTGCCTCATACTGGAGATATACAGCAGTTCTCTAGGAAGAAAAAGTAAAAATACTTGTGATTTACCACGCTATTTATTGAAATGAAAAAGGTATGATAAGGCACTATGTTTGATGCACTAATACCGCCACTAATTAAGCTCACTACTGAAGTTGGTGAAGTCATTATGTCTTTTTATAAGAATGATATAAGTGTTGAAGTAAAATCTGATCAAACACCGCTTACTGTTGTCGATCAAACCGCTCATCAGTTAATTATTAAAGGCTTACATAGTCTTACGCCTGACACACCCATCCTCTCAGAAGAATCTGATGAAATCTCATTTGATGAACGCTCAAAATGGTCAGAATACTGGCTGATTGACCCATTAGACGGCACACGAGA
>QOAB01000104.1 GCA_003978285.1 Candidatus Thioglobus sp. | reverse complement strand
GAAAGCCTCAGCTAAACATTTTGGTGTAGATATGCCAAAACAACCCACTGATTTTGGTACGGTGACTTGTCATGGCAGTTGTTACTTTCTAAAAGGCGATGATGTATTGATGTATGTGGACGATATGCAGCTTATTGGTAAACATAATGTTGCCAATGTATTGGCGACACTCGCTTTGGGCGATCAGATTGGGCTAGATACAGATTCTATGGTTGAAAGCATCAAAGCCTTTAAGGGGTTAGAGCATCGACTTGAATGGGTGGTTAAAAAACAAGGGGTGGATTACTATAACGATTCCAAAGCCACCAATGTCATTTCTACCATCAAGGCTTTAAATGCATTGATTGATCAACATGAGAACGTTGTCCTTATTGCGGGTGGTATTGCTAAACAAGAAGATTACTCTCCATTATTTGATTTGATTGATAAGGATGTCGCTAGCGTGGTATTGATTGGGCAGAGTGCACAAACACTTGGAATGGGCATTAAAAAATCTACCGTTAGTTATGCTGATTCAATGGATGAAGCCGTTAGTTTGGCAAGCAGCATGATTAATGATGGCGTGGTGGTGTTATCTCCCGCTTGTGCAAGTTTTGATATGTTTGATAATTTTGAAGACCGAGGTAGGGCGTTTAAACAAGCTATTTCTGAATAAAGCGTACTGCCGATTTAACGTCAATTGTTTCTAAAATCAGTGCATCGGCTTCACTCTTTAACCAAGTGCTTTGACGTTTGCATAATTGACGGGTGGCAATGATGGATTTTTCAATCATAGTATCTTTATCGATATCCCCCTTTAAATATTGCCAAGCTTGTCGGTAGCCTACACAGCGAATTGAAGGTAAGTCTTCATGGAGATTTGGGTTTTGTTTAAGTTGCTCAACTTCAGATAAAAACCCCTCATCCATCATTGATAAAAAACGTTTCTCAATTCGTTGATGTAATTCACCGCGTGGTGGCATGAGAATAATTTTTTTGATTGGGTAATCAATACCTGTTTTTTTGTTACCTTGCAGATCGCTCAATGTTTTTCCACTTAAGTCAAATACTTCTAGTGCACGTGTAACTCGTTGAGAATCGTTTGGGTGGATGCGCTCAGCGGCTTTTTTATCAATTTTTTCAAGCGATTTATGCAGTTCAGCTGAGCCTTTTTCTTTTAATAGTTGGTTGAACTTCTCTCTTGATTCAGTGGTGGACTCTGGCAGATTTGACAAACCATGTTCAAGCGCGTGGAAGTAAAACGAAGTGCCACCTACCAAAACAGGGGTTTCGTTATTTTCAAAAGCAGTTTGTATTTGTTGTTTGGCATCTTGAGCAAAATCATAAGCAGAATAAGCTTGATCTGGTTCACAAATATCAATCAAGTGGTGTGGGTAAGCTGTTAATGTGTCCGCATCAGGCTTGGCAGTACCAATGCTCATGCCTTTGTAAATGAGTGCAGAATCAACACTGATAATTCTCGCTTTGAATTGTTGTGCTAATTGAATGGCTAAAGCAGTTTTTCCTGAGGCGGTAGGCCCCATTAAAAATACAACAGTCTTATTGGTTGATTGTGTCATAAAAGCTTTAAATTACTAAGCATTAAGAGATATAACCTACATTATAATGTCAGCACTTAATTTATTAGATATAAACTCATGTTTACAATTGAAAATCAAGTCAGCGGTAAAGTTTTTAGAACCGATGGCGATAGCGCTATTTTGGATGATGCACTCATTCATGGTTTGAATTTCCCTTATGGCTGTCAAAAAGGCTTTTGTGGTAAATGTAAAGCCACGATTATTGAAGGCGAAGTGGGTTATGAGGGTGATATTCCTAACGGCATTACACCAGAAGAAGTGTCTGAAGGTATGGCGTTATTATGCCAATGTAGAGCTAAGTCTGACATCTCACTTGTGATCAATGAGCTAGATAGTGTTGCTGATATTGAAGTTAGGAGCCTACCTTGTAAGGTAGAAAGTATTAAGCGTTTGAACCACGATGTTACTCAAATATTTTTAAAAATTCCTGGCTCTGAATCATTACAATATTTGGCCGGCCAATATGTTGATTTGATTCACCCTAATTTTGAACCTCGTGCGTTTTCAATTGCCAATGCACCAACAAATTCTAGCTTGATTGAATTACACGTGCGTCAAATAGAAAATGGCAAGTTTACAAATTTTGTCTTTAATGAATTAGAAGAAAAATCATTGCTTCGAATCGAAGGCCCTAAAGGCGATTTCTTCTTTAGAGAAGATAGTAAAAAACCGGTTATTTTAGTAGCGGGCGGTACGGGTTTAGGCCCTATTAAGTCGATTATTGAACATGCAATCGCCACCAAACTTAACCGACCAATTTATCTATATTGGGGTGTGAGAGACGAAGTTGATTTATATATGGATCTACCTGTGCAATGGGCTAATGATTACGACCATATACATTTTGTACCTGTTTTATCTGAGCCAAATGATGCATGGCAAGGTAGAACAGGCTTTGTACATGAGAGCGTTTTGAGTGATTTTGATGACCTTACTGGTTATGAAGTTTATGCTTGTGGCCCTCCAATGATGGTTAAAGCTGCTGCCAAAACTTTTGTTGAGCAAGGTATGATTAAAGATAACTTCTTTTCAGATGCCTTTGTATTTGCTTTTACTGGAAAAAAATAATGAGTGACATGCAGCAACATTTAACTGAGCAGCTAACGACAGCATTAAACCCAACCTATTTAGAAGTGATTAACGAATCAGCTAATCACTCTGGCCCTGCAACTGATTCACACTTTAAATTGGTAGTGGTGAGTAATTATTTTGTCGACCTTAAGTTAATCGATCGTCATCGTTTTATTAATCAATTATTTAAAGAAGAGTTGAGTCATATCCACGCATTAGCAATGCATACTTATACGCCAGATGAGTGGCTAATGAAAAATGGTGCACCGGCTTCACCTCAGTGTTCAAGCAAAACAAAACATTGATTAAACGATTTTTATATTTATCATTTTTCTTTCTTAGTGCTTGCACCTCACAAGAAAGTGTCAGTACACCACAAGAGAGCGTTAAAAAAAATATAGCCAATATTAACGCTAAGGCGATAACAAAGCCGGTTCAATCGGCACAAGCTAAACCAGTTATTGTAGAAGCAGATTTATGGCAATACATTTCTAATCGTCATATATTAAGTGCACCCAATCAAAAGAAGTTGTTTTGGCATATTGACTGGTTTAAGAAAAATCCTGATTATTTAACACGCGTTACCAAGCGTGCTAAGCCGTACCTTTATTTAATAACGCAAGAAGTTGAAAAAGCTGGATTACCGATTGAAATTGCCTTATTGCCTATTGTAGAATCGGCGTACTATCCATTTTCCTATTCACATGGCACTGCCTCAGGACTTTGGCAGTTTATCCCTTCTACTGGCAAACTTTACGGTTTAAAAGAAGACTGGTGGTATGACGGTAGGCGTGATGTATTGGCGTCAACCAAAGCGGCGGTTAAGTATCTAAAAAATCTAAACAAACTCTTTAAGGGTGATTACTTATTGGCCATTGCTGCCTATAATTCTGGCCCTGGTCGCGTACAAAAAGCCATACGCAAAAATAAACGATTAGGTAAAAAGGCTGATTTTTGGCATCTAGATTTACCAGCTGAAACCAGGGGCTATGTGCCTAGACTATTAGC
>QOAB01000005.1 GCA_003978285.1 Candidatus Thioglobus sp. | reverse complement strand
GCGCTATCTGTTCGCCATATTACCGGCAAGCCAATTAAGTTTTTAGGTGTTGGTGAAAAAATTGATGCACTAGAACCATTTCACCCTGATCGTGTGGTTTCACGTTTGCTCGGTATGGGCGACGTGTTGTCATTAGTGGAGGAAATCTCTCGCAAGGTTGATCACAAAAAAGCAGAAAAATCTGCCAAGAAAATGGCCAAGGGTCAGTTTGATTTAGGTGACATGCGTGATCAACTCTTACAAATGGAACAAATGGGTGGTATGGAAGCTTTAATGGATAAGCTACCCGGTATGGGGCAAATTCCACAAAGTGTTAAAAATCAAATGATAGGTGGTACTGACACTAAAAGAATGGTGGCGATTATTAATTCAATGACACCTAAAGAGCGCTCACATATTAAGCTGATTAAAGGTTCTCGTAAAAATCGTATTGCCAGAGGTTCTGGCACTAACCCTCAAGCGGTGAATAAGTTACTTAAGCAGTTTGAAAAAATGCAAAAGCAAATGAAAAAAATGGGTGGCGGAAAAATGAAAAAAATGATGGCTAAAATGCAACAAGCACAAGAGGGTGGTCAAGCACCTGCCGGCATGCCAGATTTATCTAAAATGAAACTCCCTGGAATGGGTGGCAATAAGTTTCCTTTTTAGAGTTTTACTGAAAAATTTATGAAATTTTACGAATTACCTTAAAAATCTGACAAATTCTTTATAAATAAGACTTAAAAGAAGGATTTACGGCTTAAAAATGGTTATTTTATGCGGTAACGGGCAGACTGTGCATGCGCTTGCAAACCCTCACCATCTGCGAGTGTGGCGGCAATTTCACCTAATATATTAGCACCTTCGTCAGACACCATGATCAAGCTAGATTTCTTTTGAAAATCATACACACCGAGTGGTGATGAAAAACGCGCTGTACCCGAAGTTGGTAACACATGATTTGGGCCTGCGCAATAATCGCCAATAGCTTCACACGTATTTCTACCCATAAAGATAGCACCGGCGTGTTTAATGTCGTCAAGCATACTTTGTGGATCTTCTACAGACAGTTCTAAATGCTCAGGCGCGATTTGATTAGAAATGGCAATAGCTTCATCCATGTCTTTTGTTTGAATCAAGGCACCACGATCTTTAAGTGCAGTAGCGATAATAGTTTTACGCTCCATGGTTGGTAATAGTTTAGCAATGCTTGCTTTAACTTCATCGATAAAACTAGCGTCAGGACACAATAAAATTGATTGTGCATCTTCATCGTGCTCAGCTTGTGAAAACAAATCCATCGCAATCCAATCAGGATCAGTTTTACCATCACAAATAATTAGTATTTCACTAGGGCCGGCAATCATGTCGATACCCACTTGTCCAAAAACTGCACGTTTAGCGGTAGCAACATAGATGTTACCCGGGCCAACAATTTTATCAACTTTTGGAATGGTTTCAGTACCATAAGCTAATGCCGCAACTGCTTGTGCACCACCCACGGTAAATATTTTGTCAACGCCTGCAATATAAGCAGCAGCAAGCACTAGCTGGTTAGTAACACCGTTAGGAGTTGGTACCACCATAATGAGCTCTTCAACACCAGCCACTTTAGCTGGAATGGCATTCATCAGTACCGAGGAAGGGTAGGCGGCTTTACCGCCAGGAACATACAAACCAACACGATCAAGTGGTGTAATCTTTTGACCAAGCAGGGTGCCATTGTCTTCGGTGTAAGTCCAAGTATCTTGCTTTTGTTTTTGGTGATAATCACGCACGCGATCAGCCGCACTTTGCAGTGCTGATTTTTCCTTTTCAGCTAAAGAGTCAAAGGCTTTTTTAAGGGCTGATTGGTCAACGGTGAGCGCCGATATATCGGATACATCCATACCATCAAATTTATTGGTGTAGTCAACAAGTGCTTGATCACCATTTTGACGAATGTTGGCAATAATGTCATCGACAGTTTGCGCAACATTAGTGTTTGAAACACTTTCCCAAGCTAATAATTTGGATAACTTTTCTTGAAAATCAGATTGTTGCGTGGATAAACGAGCGATCATAGATTTTTTTCAATACCTTTAACCCAAGTTTTAATTTGAGCATTTTTAGTTTTGAATGACGCAGCATTAACCACCAATCGAGAAGAAATATCTTCAATGTGTTCAAGTGGTACTAGGCCATTGGCTTTAAGCGTGTTACCAGTATCAACTAAATCAACAATACAGTGTGCCAAACCAACCACAGGGGCAAGCTCCATCGCACCATAAAGCTTAATGATTTCAATTTGTTGACCTTTGGCTTCAAAATAACGTTTGGCCGAATTGACATATTTGGTGGCAATTTTTAAGGTATTTTGCTCTAGTTTGTTTTTATCGCTGGCTGCCACCATAAGCTTACATTTGGCAATACCTAAATCTAACAATTCAAACAAACCATTGGCACCGTGCTCAAGCAAAACATCTTTACCAGCAATACCCATGTCAGCAGCGCCGTGTTGTACGAATACGGGCACATCAGTAGCACGGATAACAATCACTTTAACATCGTCAAGGTTGGTATCAAGGATGAGTTTTCTAGAGTTGAGTTCTTCATCGGCAATTTCTAGCCCAGCTTTTTTAAGCAAGGGTAAGGTTTGTTCAAGAATTCTGCCTTTAGAGAGTGCAATGGTTAACATGATTTTTGTCTTTTTTAATCTTGCACTCTTTCAATCTGAGCGCCTAATAATTTTAATTTTTCTTCAATGGTTTCATAGCCACGATCAAGGTGATAAACACGATCAATGGTGGTGGTGCCTTGGGCGGCCAATCCTGCCAAAACCAATGATGCCGAAGCTCGAAGGTCAGTTGCCATCAAATGCGCACCCGTTAGGGATTTTACACCTTTGCAAACAACCGTGTTACCTTCTAACGTGAGGTCGGCGCCCATGCGTGAGAGTTCGGGCACATGCATAAAACGATTTTCAAAAATAGTTTCAGTAATACTGCCATGGCCATCGGCAATCGCATTGAGTGCGGTAAATTGTGCTTGCATATCGGTTGGAAAATTTGGGTAAGCACTGGTCTTAATATTAACCGCTTTAGGGCGCCTGCCCTTCATGTCGAGGGTGATTGAATTATTTTCAGTTTTAATATCTGCACCCGCTTCAATCAACTTTCCAAGGGTGGCTCGCATGGATTGGTGGTGGATATTTTTAACCGTAATGGAGCCACCAGTAATGGCGGCAGCGACTAAATAAGTACCGACCTCAATACGGTCCGGACAAACCGAATACTTAACGCCGTTTAGATGCTTAACCCCTTCGATAATCAACGTTGATGTACCGATACCTGATATTTTGGCACCCATGGAATTCAGACAACGACACAAGTCAGAGACCTCTGGCTCTTGTGCTGCGTTGTGAATCGTGGTGGTGCCTTTGGCTAAAGTAGCAGCCATTAAAACATTTTCAGTCGCCGTTACCGTGACTTGATCAAAATATATATCTGTGCCAACAAGTGTCTCAGCATGGGCATAAATATAGCCATTTTTAACTTCGATGGTGGCGCCAAGATCCTCGAGTGCTTTAAGGTGTAAGTTAACAGGGCGTGTACCAATCGCACAACCGCCGGGAAGAGAAACTTTGGCTTCTCCATATTTGGCAAGCATCGGACCTAAGACTAAAATTGAGGCACGCATGGTTTTAACCAAATTGTAATCAGCCACTAGACTAGTGAGTTTGGATGAATCAA
>QOAB01000055.1 GCA_003978285.1 Candidatus Thioglobus sp. | reverse complement strand
AGAGTATCGTGATGTACTTTTAAATCCAAAACACGGCTACGGCAAAAACATGAATCCTTGTTTAGATTGCAAAGGCTTTATGGTGAAAAAAGCCAAGCAGTGGATGGAGGAGAACGATTTTGACTTTATTATCACCGGCGAGGTAATGGGTCAGCGCCCGATGTCACAACGCAAAGAAACCATGCCAATCGTACAAGCAGAGTCTGGTGCCGGTGATTTGTTATTGCGCCCACTGTGTGCCAAGCATTTACCGCCGACTAAGGCTGAGATTGAAGGTTGGGTTGATCGTGAACAATTATTAGATTTTTCAGGGCGCACACGCAAACCGCAAATGGCTTTGGCTAAAGAATATGGCTTCGATGATTATGCAACCCCTGCAGGTGGTTGTTGTTTTCTAACGGATAAACAATATTCGGATAAATTGGTGGATATGTGGGAGTCACGCGGTAATCGTGATTATCAACTCGATGATTTGATGATGTTAAAAGTAGGTAGGCATATTCGCCCCAATAAACGCTTTAAGATGATTATTGCCAGGGAAGAGGGTGAAGTGAAGTTTTTAGAAGGCTATCGTAATCAATATGCGCATTTGTATTCAACCAGTTGCAATGGCCCGATCGCATTGATTGATGGCGAGCCCAACCAAGAAGACGTAAAAATTGCAGCTAAAATCTTAGCTCGATACTCTCAAGGCAGAGATGAAGATTTGGTTGATGTAGAAGTTAAGCTACAGATTGGTGTGGCGCAACAGTTTTCAGTTACTCCGTTTAAACCGGAAGAGATCAATAAAAACTGGATGGTCTAGCCACCGCCAACAGCCTTAATAATCTCGACTTGATCACCTTCATTCAAAGCGAATTCAACGTGCTTTGATTTGGAGATAATGGCCTCGTTAACTTCTAGTGCAATGCGCTGATCTTGATAGCCGAGCTGGACTATCAAAGCAGCAGCAGTTGATTGGTTATCGATTTCTAGATTTTCCCCATTAACCTTAATAATCACTGATCCATTTTTCCAATAGCGCAAGAAACAAATGATTTGGCTTTTGCTTTGGCAGAGCTAAGGCCGTGTACTGAGTCAGTTTCAGGGTAGCCAAGACCTAATAACACCTGTGCAAGCTCCTCTCTTTTAGAGTCGTCAATGTCAATACTGATTGTGCCTTGTTCGATGTTGACATCAATATTTTCTGTATCAAAAGCTGATGATAGTTTTTTGGTGATTGTGCCTGCGCAACCACCACATTTAATGTTTTCAACTGTGATATCCATAGCCTTCTTTCCTTTGTTTTAATAAAGGCATTATATCACTTTGATTTAATGATTTGGGCATCAGCTTGATTGGCAAGTATGGTAAAATTCTCGAAGTTTTTAGCTCAGGAGTGTTTGGTGTCACAAGTTGCCTTATTAGCCATATTAGTGTTGGAAGATGGGACGATTTTCCACGGAAAATCGATCGGTGCTAGTGGCGATACGGTTGGCGAAGTGGTATTCAATACTTCAATGACGGGCTACCAAGAAATCCTAACCGACCCTTCTTATACGCAACAAATCGTTGCACTGACTTATCCTCACATTGGTAATACTGGTATTAATTCGGTAGACGAAGAATCAGACAAAATTTACGCCGCAGGACTGATCATCCGAGACTTGCCATTAATGCTAAGCAACTGGCGTTCTAACATGCCACTTGATGCGTATTTAGTCTCTCAAAATATTGTTGCAATTAGTGATATTGACACCCGTGCTTTAACGCGGCATCTGCGTGAGCATGGCTCACTTAAAGGTTGTATTATTACCGGTGATGATATTGATGAGGCGGCTGCAATCGCCAAAGCACAAGCCTTTGCAGGATTGAAGAATATGGATTTGGCTAAAGTGGTATCAACCGCTAAGCAATACGATTTTAACGACGGCTCTTATTTCTTAGAAACGGGTGAGTTTGCTAAGCTCGATACCAAGTTCAAAGTGGTGGTTTACGATTACGGCGTGAAGAAAAATATCTTAAGAATGCTGGTGGATCGCGGTTGTGATTTAACCGTGGTCAATGCACAAACTCCAGTGGCTGATGTATTAGCGATGAACCCTGATGGTGTGTTTTTGTCAAATGGTCCGGGTGATCCTGAGCCATGTGATTATGCGATTGATAGCATTCAAACTTTGTTAGAAAAAAACATGCCAATATTTGGTATTTGTTTGGGCCATCAATTATTGGCATTGGCTAGTGGCGCCAAAACTGAGAAGATGAAGTTTGGCCATCATGGTGCTAACCATCCTGTGCAAGATTTAGAAACCAAACAAGTGATGATTACCTCACAAAACCACGGCTTTGCTGTGGCAGAGAGTAATATGCCGGATACGTTAGAAGTAACACACCGATCATTATTTGATAATTCAATTCAAGGTGTTAAAGTGCTAGGCAAGCCCGCATTTAGTTTTCAAGGGCACCCTGAAGCCTCACCAGGCCCGCACGATGTCAGCGGCTTATTTGATACATTTATAAAGGAAATGCAATAATGAAACAATTATTATTGAGTTTTTTACTATTTTTTATGGCCAACACGTTGGCGTTTGCTGAAGAAGATGTTGATCCGTTTGAGGATATCAACAGAACAGTTTATGGATTCAACGAAACTGTTGATGATAATTTGCTCGAGCCACTATCAAGAGCGTATAAAGATCATGTGCCCGAAGTTGCACAAGATAGAGTGAGTGATTTTTTTGGTAACTTGCGTGATGTCTCTACTTTAGCCAATCAGATCTTACAATTTAAGCCGGTAGAAAGCGTTGAAACATTGGGTCGAATTTTAGTAAATTCTACCATTGGCCTTGGTGGTTTGTTTGATGTGGCTTCTGATATGGGTCTCACAACAGACGACGAAGATTTTGGTCAAACAATGGGTGTATGGGGTGTAGAACAAGGCCCTTATGTGGTCTTACCATTATTAGGCCCATCTACCGTGAGAGATGGCGTAGGTTTATTTGTTGACACAACATCTGATGCGAACATGATTGACAAAACTGAAGGTATTGGCTTTATCAGTAGTTCCGCAATTAACATTATTGATAAGCGTGTTGAATTGCTACCAGTGACAGATATGCTAGATTTATCAGATGACCCATACACAATGATGCGTTCTTCTTATTTACAAAAGAGAAAGTTCGATGTCTTCGATGGCAGCTTGCCTGTTGAAGAAGATGAGTTTGACGATTTTTAGAGTAACTTAGAATTAGAAGAAAATGCCAAAAAGACAAGACCTTAAAAGTATATTAATCATTGGCGCTGGCCCGATTGTAATCGGCCAGGCCTGTGAGTTTGATTATTCCGGTGCACAAGCTTGTAAAGCTTTGCGCGAAGAAGGTTACCGTGTTATTTTGGTAAATTCTAATCCTGCTACGATCATGACTGATCCACAAATGGCAGATGCAACCTACATCGAGCCAATCGAGTGGCGCACAGTTGAAAAAATCATTGAGGTTGAAAAGCCTGATGCCTTATTGCCAACTATGGGCGGTCAAACAGCACTCAATTGTGCGCTCGATTTAGAGCGTCATGGCGTGTTAGAAAAACACGGTGTTGAGATGATTGGTGCTAAAAAAGAAGCCATTGATAAAGCTGAAGACCGTGATTTATTCCGCGAGGCTATGCTCAAAATTGGTCTTGATATGCCAAAAGCAGCTGTTGCTCACACATTGGAAGAGGCTTTTGTTATTCAGGAAACGGTTGGCT
>QOAB01000037.1 GCA_003978285.1 Candidatus Thioglobus sp. | reverse complement strand
CTAATATCAATGCTGAGGATTCACGCACCCTTAAGGTGTCACCATGGGAAAAAGACATGGTGGCTGTCGTTGAGAAAGCCATCATGATGTCTGATTTAGGGCTTAACCCACAAACAGTCGGTCAAGTAATGCGCATCCCTCTACCACCACTCACCGAAGAGCGTCGTCGTGAATTAGTACGCATAGTTAAAGACGAAGCCGAACAAGCCAAAGTTGCTATTCGTAATATTCGACGTGATGCTAACTCTGATTTTAAAGAGCTGTTAAAAGAAAAAGAAATCTCAGAAGACGAATCACGTAAAGCAGAAGACAACATTCAGAAAATTACCGATGATCACGTGAAATCAGTCGATGATAAGCTCAATGAAAAAGAAAATGCTTTACTTGAAATCTAAATCAGCGTTTAACAGACAATAAAAAAGCCCGCATTGCGGGCTTTTTTATTGATTTAAATAATTAGCTTATTTAAATTCTTCAACACAAGTGTAGTAATCTGCCCATCTATTTGGTGAGAACAAGGTACCCATTGCATCAATCGGGCCAGTATTATAAACAGAACCACCAGCTAACGCATCCATGAATCGAGCAATGTTATCATCAGACAAGCCGAGCTTATCTTTACAAGCAATATGTGCTACCTCAGTTACTGGAATACCAGCCGGTGTTGTGCCTAATACTAACTCTTGCGGATCTTGATTACCCACAACTGTTTGATCAGCGATTGGTGGTGCTATTTCATCAAACGACTCAACTGGCCCCCTATCCTCAACCTCACCACCTGCCATTACGCTGGTTGCTAAAGTAAATGCTGCTAAAAAACTTAAAGTATTTTTCATTATTTTTTATATCTCCGATAAAGTTAAAAGTTGACTTCTCCCCTCTTTGATTCTATATTTTATACTACTTATTTTTAATCACAAATGTTTATGCTTGACGATTTTTCCAAACAATGCCTTGAATCAAAATTATCATATTTATGTACACAACTTGTTGAACTGTCAGAGCAAGCATTCTCGGTTAACAATGGCAATATCCCCAAATGGGAAAAGGCGATTGAATCCATTAAAACCCAACCACAAGGGAAGGTTCAATACACTTCACCTTATCTAAAAATAAATTCACAAACCATTGACAAAGCACAATTAGAATCTGCTTTAAAACAGCTAGTGCCTTGGCGCAAAGGCCCCTATCAAATTAGCGATTTGCAACTCGATAGTGAATGGCGCGGTGACATGAAATGGGATAGAGTGACTCCTCACATTAAATCACTAAAAGGTAAAGCTGTGCTTGATGTTGGCTCTGGCAATGGCTACTTTACTTATCTTATGGCATTATCGGGTGCTGAAATAGCGCTTGGCATTGATCCATTCTTATTATTTAATTATCAATTTAAAGCCATACGCTCACTGATTAGTAATCCGCCAAACACCTTTGTATTGCCATTAAAATTAGAGCAAATACCGAATGAAGCTGTATTCGACACTGTGTTTTCTATGGGTGTACTCTATCATCAAAAAGACCATAGGCTACATTTACAACAACTTAAAAATGTGATGATAAGTGGGGGTGAGCTTATTTTAGAAACTCTGGTGATTGACTCAATCCATGGTGAGCAAATCATCCCTGAAGATCGCTACGCTAGAATGCGTAATGTTTGGTGCTTGCCATCAACAGATACATTGCACGCCTGGTTGGAACAAGCTGGTTTTAGCGATATTAAGTTAGTAGATGTTACCAAAACCACCCCTGAAGAACAACGCGCCACACATTGGATTGGCGATAACACCCAGTCACTTCAAGATTTTTTAGACCCGAATGATGATAGCCTTACCATCGAAGGTTTGCCTGCACCAAAACGTGCAATTTTTGTCTGTCAAAAGTAAGTGATGCTACGGGTATAATCACCCACATGATTTTTCGCCTGTTTTTTGTTTATTTTTTACTAAGCACCTATAGCTTTGCGAGCGAAATACAGCAGTCTTTCGAGGAAGATGCACCAAATATTGTTGTTAGTATTAAGCCGATTCATTCCATTGTCAGTCAATTAACTCAAGGCATCACTACACCCAGTCTATTATTAGAAAATCAACAATCTGCTCACCACTTCCACCTCAGACCTTCACAATTATCTTTATTAGATCAAGCAGATTTGGTTATTTCTATCCATCCTAATTTTGAAACAGGGCTAAGCAAGGCGTTAAATAGTATTGATAGTAACAAACAATTCATTATTAATAAGCAGGTCACTAACCATCACAGCTGGTTAGATATCAACCACATGCAAAACTTTGCAAAACTGCTTACCGATAAACTAAGTCAAATTGATAAAAATAACGCAGCTACCTATCAAAATAACTTAGCTCAAGTTGATCAAAAATTAGAACAACTTAAACATGCTATTGACCAACAACTGTCTAAGCACAAGACAACACCCATTGCTACATTCTCAAATACATTTGAATATTTTATTAAATCCAATCATCTGCAAAAATCAACCGCTGTTACTCAATCACACGGGGATAGGCTCAGTATTCAAAAGATACTCAAAGCCAAGCAGACCATGCAAGCCAACCAAACAAAATGCTTGCTCAGCACCACAGAAATACCCAGTAAACGTATCAATGTGTTGATCGAAGGTTTAGACATCAACACGGCTAGTATTGATATTATGGGTTACCAATTAGACAAAGGCACTCTTCATTATTTTGATTTAATGCAAAACATTAGCAACAAGGTTGATCAGTGTCTCAAGTAAGATCGGCCTTTAATAAGGCATCATCCCGCTACGATGAACACGCTTTTTTACAAAAAGAAATCGCTGCTCGTCTTGATACAAAGCTGGATGTTATTGCTGGCAACTCTAAAGTTGTCGTTGACCTTGGTGCTGGAACTGGCCTGTTAAGTCAAAACCTAATTAGACGCTTTCCAAATTCACAGCTCATTTGCCTAGATTTTGCTCAAGCGGCTTTAAAACATAACCCATCAAGCCATAAAATCTGTGCCGATGCTTATCATCTGCCATTATCTGACAATAGCGTTGACATGGTTATTTCAAGTTTAATGATGCAGTGGTGTCCAGACCTTAAGCAACTGTTCTCAGAAATCCATAGGGTGCTTAAAAACGATGGATTAATCCTGTTCTCTACCTTTGGTCCAGATACGCTTAAAGAGCTTAAAAAGAGCTGGTCAGTGGTTGATAGTGATACCCATGTAAATACATTCACTGACATGCATGATATTGGTGATCAAATGCTTGGTGCTGGCTTTCAATCGCCGGTAATGGAAATGGAAACACTCACCCTTACTTATCAAACGGTTACGGATTTACTCAGAGATCTTAAAGCCATCGGTGCGCAAACGGTTAGCACTCGATCAAAATCTCTTATGGGTAAAGACAAGTTTCAATTAATGATTAAGATGTATGAATCTTATCGAAAAGATGGGAAGCTACCTGCTACTTATGAAGTTATCTATGGGCACGCCTGGAAGAGAATCAATAAACTAGGTAATATTAAGATAGAAAATAGTTAAAAAAAATAGCGACCTAAGTCGCCATTTATTACTATTTATTTGAATGAGTGATTTAGAACAAACTAATTTCGAAAATATAAGTGATGATGAAGTAGCTGTTGATTCACAACAAGTTAAACCTACTTTTTCTAAGCCAATACAAAACCCTAAATCAAATAAAGAGTATGATGAGGAAGGAAATATAATTGCGGATTATGATGAATTATCGGATGTAGAC
>QOAB01000144.1 GCA_003978285.1 Candidatus Thioglobus sp. | reverse complement strand
AGCAAGGTGTTAATACCGGTAAAACTGACGACATTAACAAACGATTATTAGCCACAACTGACTTGATCGTTACCACCACAGGTAACTTTAATGTGTGTGATGATGCGATGCTACAAATGCTTAAAGCGGGCTCTGTTGTGTGTAATATTGGTCATTTTGATAATGAAATTGACACGCAATACATGCGTGATAATTGGCGTTGGGATGAAGTAAAACCACAAGTTCACCGTGTATTTAGAAGTGATGATAAATCTGATTACTTGATTTTATTATCTGAAGGTCGCCTCGTTAATCTAGGTAACGCAACCGGTCACCCTTCTCGTATTATGGACGGTTCATTTGCCAACCAAGTGCTCGCACAAATGCATTTGTTCGATGCTAAATTTGCGGATTTGGGTGGTGACATTTACGTAGAAGTATTACCGAAAAAACTCGACGAAGAAGTAGCTGCTGGCATGGTTGGCGGTTTCGGTGGCGTAATAACGACACTAACTGATGTTCAAGCTGATTACATCAACGTTAGCAAAGAAGGTCCATTTAAGTCGGAATCTTACAAGTACTAAAGTTTGACCAATACTTAATAATGCGAGATTTTTCTCGCATTTTTTACGTCATTTACAAAATTTCCTAAATTTTCATAAAATCGCAACAAAGACCATGGTTTACCCAATAAAAACGTCACTTTTATGCCAAAAATAAAGGAAAATCAGCACTTTTATTCTACCATTTTCAAAATTTCGTAAATTTTTATGCAAGATTTAATCGATCCAATATTCCAATCAAAACAAAACCTTGAAACCGCCTTTATCGATGGTCTAGAATCAATGCTAGAGAACGATGAATTGGGCGTTTTTATCTTAGTATTAGCCAACGCATTATTTGATGACAAACTTTGGAAAAAACTAAAACCAGCATTAGCCAAAAAATTTGAACAACTAAAATCTTGTCCGATTACCGGCGCACCTGACGATGTGGATGTGTTTAATCAACTCACTAAACTTAATTTTGATGAGCTGGAAGTTACCCAATGGCGTGAGATTGGTGGTTTTGAATTGCAATACAATCCACTACGAGCACTACGCCCACAGCGTATGTCTGGCGCAAAAACCAAAGGCATGAGTATTGCTTTTGATGAAAATGGATTTCACTTTAACAAGCCATTTTTACAAAAAGAAAGTTTTTGGGAGGGGCAATTTTTCTCTAAGAAAGTCTCTCTTTTATACAATAAATTTCCCTTTGCGCCGTTGCATGGCTTAGTCGTAGTTGAGCGTGAACAACAACACCCTCAGCTACTCACATTTGAATTACACCAGTTTGCTTGGATGATGGCTAACTCGGTATCAATTGGCATACCTGGATTTTCTTTAGCTTACAACGCCTACGGTGCGTATGCCTCGGTTAATCATTTTCACTTGCAATGTTTTGTCAGAGAAAAACCTTTACCACTGGAGAATGATAAAAAATATCCATTGGTCCATTACTGGTTCGAAGCACTTTCTGATGCTTGGGAATTTATCGAAGCCCTGCATCGAGACGAGCAACCTTACCATTTAATTTACCAAAATAACAAAATTTTGTGCGTGGTTAGACGGCGCCAAGACGATTACACCCATGCCGACTGGACAGTAGGATATGCTTGGTATGAAGCTTGTGGCGGTGTTAGCACATTTAACCTAGATGACTTTAATCGTTTAAATGAAACAGATTTAAAAGAAGAGTTAAACAAGCTTATGATTAAATAATATCTCTTTTTAAGATATTATTTAAAAACCGTTTTTTTTTGCTATAATCGTCTAATTGTTAAAAAACGTCATGTTTTTAATAATACCGCTAAAAGACTTAATATCTCCATATATTAATTACCTGTCTTTTAGTTTTGGGGGTTTAAATTTAATTCTTCTCGGCTTTAATCAAAGCCCCCATCTTTTAACTCTCAAGCTCTTTTTAAATAAGTCATATACGCGCTATTGATGCGGTAAAATTTTTGTTATTTTTCTGTGATTTCGTATGTCAATTTCAGACTTAGATGCAACTGCATCATTTCAAAATCTAATCTTAAAATTACAATCATTTTGGGCTTCTAAGGGCTGCACACTATTACAACCTTTTGATATGGAAATGGGTGCAGGTACTTTTCATCCGGCCACCTTCTTAAGGGCTATTGGCCCCGAACCTTGGAAGGCGGCTTATGTTCAGCCTTCACGCCGACCAACTGATGGTCGTTATGGTAAAAACCCAAACCGCCTTGGGCATTACTACCAATTTCAAGTATTACTTAAGCCATCACCTAAAGACATTCAAGATCTTTATCTAGAATCACTCACTGAAATTGGTATTGATCTGACCATGCACGATGTGCGTTTTGTTGAAGACAATTGGGAATCACCCACACTTGGTGCTTGGGGTTTGGGCTGGGAAATTTGGCTTAATGGTATGGAAGTTTCACAATTCACTTATTTTCAACAAATTGGTGGCCTACCGTGTAAACCTGTAGCAGGTGAACTCACCTATGGACTTGAGCGCTTAGCAATGTATCTCCAAGGGGTTGACTCTGTGTTTGATTTGGTTTGGGTTGAAGGTGTTAGCTATGGTGATGTATTCCACCAAAATGAAGTAGAACAATCAAAATACAGTTTTGAGATTGCGGATACCGAAGTGTTGTTTAGACAATTTGATGAAGCTGAAGCCATGAACGAAAAACTGATTGAAGAATCACTACCTTACCCAGCCTATGAACAAGTGATGAAAGCATCACATTTTTTCAATTTGCTAGATGCGCGTCACGCCATTAGTGTGACCGACCGTGCAAGATTTATTCGTCGAATTCGTGCAATGAGTCAAAAAGTAGCGCAAGCGTATTATGATTCTCGTGAAGCTTTAGGCTTTCCAATGATGGAGAAAAAATAACAGGCGAATGCAAATCTTCTCTAAACTTTATCAAAAAGCACTGAAATGGGCGCAAAGCCAATATGCTGTTTACTGGTTATCTGTTGTTAGTTTTTTAGAATCATCAATCTTGCCATACCCACCACCGGATGTAATCTTGGCACCCATGTCGCTCAAACAGCCTAATAAAGCTTATCGTTACGCGCTAATTTGCACCGTTACTTCAGTATTAGGTGGCTTGGCTGGTTATTTTTTAGGCGAAATACTGCTAAATTTTTTGCTCGGATATGGCTTAATTAAAACAGAAATGATCGACGTTGCAAAACAATGGTTCGATCAATATGATATTTGGTTTGTCGGCTTAGCAGCATTTAGCCCATTACCTTATAAATTAGCCACCATTACTGCTGGCACCATGAATATGGCCTTATTACCGTTCGTCTTAATTTCGTTATTAGCACGTGGTGCTAGATATTATTTAGTGGCTTTTTTGGTAAGGAAATTTGGCGACCAAGCTGATATTTGGTTACAAAAGCACATTGATCGACTGGGTTATATTTTAGTTGTTATTGTGATTTTAGGAATTTGGTATGTTAATTAAATTATTGGCTGTTATTTTTATTTCCGCAAGTCTTGGCGGATGTTTTTCATCTTCACCCAAGTCGAGGGTAATTATTGTTGAAAAATCGATCAACCAACAAAATATCAACCAAACACGTTTAGCTAATAATGCAGTTATTGTTAAAAAAACTAAGAAATCAAAAAACAAAGTTGGTAAAAAAAGTTGGTCTATTCCAGTGGCTAGCAAGGTAATAAAAACCTTTTCAAAAACACATACTGGTCTTACTTTTAAAACCAAGCCCGGGCAAAAAG
>QOAB01000143.1 GCA_003978285.1 Candidatus Thioglobus sp. | reverse complement strand
GACTACGTTAACAATAATTTGTAATTTCCGTTTAGTGATATAAACGAATAAGGCGCTTTCTTCTTTGAATTAAGCGCCTTTTTTTTATCTTAATTAAGAAATAATTATGAGCAAAAGAAGAGTTGTCATTACCGGTATGGGTATCGTTTCACCGGTTGGAAACAGTATTAAAGAATCTTGGTCAAACATTCTTGCCGGTAAGTCTGGCATTAATTCACTCACCAATCTTGAAACCGAAGGCCAAGCTGTCAAATTTGGTGGCTCAGTTAAAAATTTCGAAATTACAGATTACCTTAAACCTAAAGATGCCAAAAAAATGGACACTTTTATTCATTACGGTATGGCAGCAGGTATTCAAGCGATTGAAGACTCCGGCATTGAAGTCACTGAAGAAAATGCTGAACGTATCGGTGTTGCTATTGGTGCCGGCATTGGTGGTTTAGGTACGATTGAACGCACAGCAGATCTTTTTAGAGAAAAAGGCGCTAAGCGTATTTCGCCTTTCTTTGTACCCTCTTCTATCATTAATATGATCTCAGGTAACCTATCTATCAAATACGGCTTGAAAGGTCCTAATTTCGCTATTGTCACTGCCTGTACAACCGGTACACATAATATTGGCGATGCCTCACGTCTGATTGAATATGGGGATGCTGATGTCATGGTTGCCGGTGGTGCAGAGATGTCAACCACCAATTGTGGTTTGGGTGGCTTTGCCGCTGCTCGCGCACTCTCTACTCGTAATGACGACCCATCAACAGCCTCTCGCCCTTGGGATAAAGACCGTGATGGTTTTGTATTGGGTGATGGTGCTGGTGTAGTTGTATTAGAAGAGTACGAACACGCAAAAGCGCGTGGCGCAAAAATCTATGCTGAAGTATCAGGCTATGGCATGAGTGGTGATGCTTATCACATGACGCTACCTTCCAAAGGTGGCGAAGGTGCGGCGCGTTGCATGAAAAATGCCATGCGTAATGCTGGCGTTAATGCCGATCAAATTGATTATATCAATGCTCATGGTACCTCAACACCTGCCGGCGATCAAGCAGAAACAGATGCGGCTAAATTAGCACTAGGTGATCATGCTTATGATATTGTGATGAGTTCTACTAAATCTATGACCGGTCACTTACTCGGTGCTGCCGGTGGTATTGAAGCAATCTTTACCGCACTAGCCATACAAGACCAAATCGCACCACCAACGATTAACATAATCAATCAAGACCCTGATTGTGATTTAGATTATGCTGCTAACGAAGCTCGAGAAATGAAAATTGACTATGCGATTTCTAATTCGTTTGGTTTTGGCGGTACCAATGGTACGATCTTACTCTCTAAGATTTAGCTTATCTTTCGACGGTTAAATCAACGCCTTTAATCTTATCGGCGTCACTAATCAACTCACTGCCAAAGTCATAAATTTTTACTGCGCCATTTTGCACACTGTTCATTGCAGCCTCTTTATTTATTACCAAAGACCAGCTCTCATCCGTTGATTCAAATTGAATAGCACCGCCAATCAACGCTAAAGCAACCACTACGCCTAATAAAAATTTAATCATTGTATTTTCCTAATATTTATTAATAGAATTATTTTACCAATGAGTAGTAACCTTATTACAGTTAATTGTCAATTCCATTAGATTGAAGTAATGCACTAATAGAAGGTTTTTTACCTCTGAACTTTACATATTGCTGCATATAATCCAAACTCCCGCCAATTTCCAAAATATTGTGCATAAAAGAACGGGAGGCATCTGATCCAATACCACCTTGAGCTTGTACGTAGTAATAAGCATCTGCTGCTAAAACTTCCGCCCATTTATAACTAAAATATCCTGCTGCATAACCGCCACTAAAGATATGGCCAAAAGTATTTAGAAAACGATTTTCACCTACAATTGGCATTAATGCTGTTTTAGATCTAACCTCTTCAAGAACCTTATACGTATCTTCACTAGACATGTGAGTTCTCAGGTCCCATAATGAAAATTCACATTGTCTCAACATTTGCATTGCTGATTGGTAATTCTTAGAGTCTATGACCTTCTCATATAATTCATCAGGTAGTGACTCTCCTGTTTGCCAATGCTCTGAGAGTAACCCTACCACCTCTTTTTCATAACAAAAGAATTCCATGTATTGACTAGGTAGCTCCACTCCATCCCATGGCACACCTGCGATACCTGCTGCAGATGGATATGGTACCTTGGTAAGGACATGATGTAGAGCATGACCAAACTCATGGAACAAAGTTACAATTTCATCAAATTCGAACAGCGCTGGTTTTCCTTCGGTCGGTGAATTTAGATTACAAACCACAAACGCAACTGGCTTATTTTCATTAACTAAGGCTTGATAATCAGCCATCCAAGCACCGCCGCGTTTGTCTTCTCGAGCATACACATCTAGATAGATTCTACCTACTAAGCCATCTGTATTGGTAATCTCCAAAACCTTGACATCAGCATGATATGTTTTCTCTTCAATCTCTCGGAGAGATATGCCATAGAGATTTTCAATGGTAGAAAATAAACCCGATAAAACTTTTTTCTCTGGAAAGTACGGCGTTAATTCTGATTTTTTAAAGCCAAATTTTTTCTCCTTGAGTTGCTCGCTGTAATACATTAAGTCCCACGGCATTAACTCCACACCTGCAAATGATTGTAATTCATCTAATTCTTGTTGTGCTTGGGACTTTGATCGATCAACCAAGTCATTCAAGAAGTCTATCACTTGCTCGGTTGATTCCACCATTTTTCCTTCGATCGAAAGATCGGCATAATTCCCAAATCCCAAGATTGTTGCCATCTCTTGTCTCAGACTAAGAATTTCATCCATGATGGCTTTATTATCAAATTCAGTGGAGGTTATTCCTACTTCGGAAGCACGAGAGATATAGGCTTTATACACCTCCTCGCGTAAGGTTTGATTCTTAGCATAAGTCATCACATCCATATACACGGGCACTTGTAAACTAATTTCGTAGCCGTCTTTGGTTTTAACCTTAGCTAACTCATTTTCGCCATAACCCTCTAATTCTGCCTCTGTGAGTGTTTTTTTCCATTCGTTGGTTGCCTTTAATGCATTTTTAGAAAATTGATTGCTTAATAAGCTTAAGCGCTCTTTAATCGCTTTAAATCTATCTGATTGTTCGCCTTCTAATCCAACACCAGATAACTCAAAGGATTCTATAGACTCTTTAATAATATGACGTTGTTGCTCATTTAATGAAGTATTTCTTAGATTTTTATAAGCTTCATATAGCGTCTTATTGGTACTAACCTCACTATAAAAATTAGTAATCAATGGCAGGGTTTTTTCATATTCAGCATTAAACTCTTCATTGAACATTACTGAATTCAAATGTGAATTTACACTGGTATGTTGACCTAATTCAAACTCCATCTGATCAAGTGGTGTTACGACACTTTCCCAATCATGACCTTGACTGGCTAAATTAGCTATTTTCAGTCCTTCTTTAGTCAGGTTCTTAATGGTTTTTTCAATATCTTTAGGTTGAAAATTTGGCTTCATATTAATTCGTAATAATGAATAAAAATGGTGGAGAGAGAGGGATTCGAACCCTCGGTACGTTGCCGTACACCCGCTTTCCAAGCGAGCAAATTAAACCACTCTGACATCTCTCCGAAACTTGTATTTGTCTAACTAATTTTCATTCCAGGTTTAGCACCTGAATCTGGCGATAAAATATGTAAAGACTTACCATCACCGGCAGCCAACACCATACCTTCAGAAAGTCCAAATTTCATCTT
>QOAB01000103.1 GCA_003978285.1 Candidatus Thioglobus sp. | reverse complement strand
TCGTAGAACTCTACGAAAGCAGGAATCTCTTTTAGACAAGGTGGGCACCAAGTAGCCCAAAAGTTGATTACTAAGTATTTGCCTTTGGTTGACTCGTCAGTATGCACATTTCCCTCAATATCGACGAGTGAGAAATTTGGCACTTTGATGGCTTTTTCGTTTTCCCAAAGCGTGCTAGCTTTTGCTACAATTTCATCGACTGTAATTGCTTGTGTCGTTGTTAATGGCAAAAAAAGTGAGAGTATAATGAGAATTTTTTTCATAACCAGTTTTTAATAATGAGTGTAAAAATTTACCATAATCCAAGATGTACAAAATCTAGACTAACCCTAGCTATTTTAGAAGAAAAAGGCCTAGACTTCGAAGTAATTAAATATCTTGAAGATACACCCAGTGTAGCGGAATTAAAAGGTTTGTTAGGCGAGCTCAAAATGGATCCACGTTCTTTGATGCGTACATTTGAAGCGCCTTATAAAGAAAACAATTTAGATGATGAATCACTTAGTGAAGATCAGCTTATTCAAGCAATGGTTGATAATCCAATTTTGATTGAGCGTCCAATTGTCAAGACTGATAAAGGCATTGCCATTGGACGACCACCTGAAAACATTTTAGCGATTTTGTAAACGACTATTCGTCAACCAGCAAAGTCGACAGATAACCTTCACGTGCTTCGATATTGGAATAATAAACATCATCTATTCCTTCAGATACCGAGTCTTTAACTTCATCAACCACTAAGATTGCCTCGCTCCAAGCACTAAGATTGCTAAATTCATTGATTGATAATGCATTATCGGTAAATTCATTAATCCAAGCAAGGCGCATAAAGATAGGCGCGAAGGCTGCATCAATCATGGCGAAATCAGCACCATTAAAGAAAGTATCTATACCTTTAACCGCCTCAATTTTAGCTAACTTTACAAACAGTGATTCTTTGGCCTTAGTGTAAGTTTCTTTATCACCCGTCACTAGGTTAAATAGGTCATCAAACATACCGGATGAGAACTGAATCCAAGCACGATTTTTAGCTTTTTGTATCGCATCACTTGGGTGTAAATCATTTTCGCTAATGTCATTAGCGAATTCACTAATGACACTTGATTCAAAAATCACTTCATTATCAGCTTTTAATAAGGGCACCTGGCCTGTTGGTGATATGGCTTTAAACCAATCAGGCGGATCCATCGGATTGATAAAAGTGATGTCATAATCAATCTTTTGTTTCTTTAAGATGATGATAGCGCGCTGTACAAACGGGCAAAGTTTAAAGCTAATGAGTTCTAATTTCATGGTTACTCCCTATGATATGGATGGTTGGTTAATAATGAATGTGCGCGGTAGATCTGTTCAACGGCTAGTAAGCGTGCCATGGAGTGTGGCAAGGTTAAGTTTGACAAGCCCCACAGCTGATTAGCATGCTGTTTACAAGCAGCAGATAGCCCGTCTGCACCACCAATTAACAAGGCTATGTTGTCACCATTTTGTTGCCAATTTTCCATGTTTTTGGCAATGTCTTTGGTGGTGTTTTGCTTTCCGAATTCGTCAAAGGCAATGACATGGCTTGACCCTTGTGTGGCTTTTATCAGTAGCTGACCTTCTAATTCTTTGATTTGATTGATATTTTTACCTTTGCGCTTTTGCGCTTCAAGCGTAATTAATTCAAAGTTAAGCGAGGCAGGTAATTGCTTTTGATAATGATTGATGCCCGTTTGTATCCAATCGGGCATTTTTTTTCCAATCGCAATCAGTTTGATTTTCATCTAAATTAGTCGTCAGAACGCTCAGAACCAGACCAAAGTCTTTCTAGCTTGTAGAATTCTCGAGTTTTTTCTGTCATCACGTGCACAACCACTTCAGCTAAATCAACCAGTACCCAATGACCAGTTTCTGTACCTTCAATACCAACAACTTTCATGCCTAAGCGCTTGGCTTCAATCTTAATATTGTTGGCAATACCGCGTACATGTTGTATGGATCGTCCTGTGGCGACAACGATGGCTTCGATATCAGCACTTTGTTCTAATACTTTTAAGGTGATAATATCTTCGCCTTTGAGTTCTTCAATGGTGTCAGTAACGACTTTGAGTTGTTCTTTTAATTTCATAAGTGTTGTAGGTAGTGAATAATGGATTCTGGCAATAGGCCAGATAAACTTTGTTGCGCGCCTATTTTACCACTCAAGGCGGTATTGAAAAGAATACAGTGAATGTCGCTAGAAGAAATATCAAGCAGTTCAGTATTGGCAAAATATAGCAAACCTGTAGTTTGATCATGCAGTGCAGATGCGTCCTGAGTTGGTGTAAATGAATAAGACGCGTTAGGTGTTTGGTAATCAGGTCGTGCAATCACTACAAGGTGCACATATTGGTGAAAGTCTTGGTAATCTTTCCAAGTAGATAAGTTGATAAAGCTATCCATACCAATGATCAAACAAATAGGCGTGTCTGGATATTCGTGCTTAATATCAATCAAAGACTCAATAGTATAAGAATCACTGTCCCGGTTTATTTCGCGTAAATCAAGTGACAGTTCGTTAAATTCTTGAGTTGCTAATCGCAACATTTCAAGGCGTTGAGCATTAGAAAAGTTAAGCTTATTTTTGTGCACAGGTGCTGCACAAGGCATTAAAAATAACTTAGATAAATTAAGTGTGTCTTTTAGTGAAACTGCATTTTTTAAATGACCAAAATGAACAGGATCAAACGACCCACCAAAAAAACCAATCATAACAGGGCGTCAAGGGCTTGTTGACTCACCGGTTGCATTGGATAAGTGCGCGAACCATCATGAATATGATTACGATAACGTACAAAATCATCTTCATTGTCAATCATTAAAAATGGATTACCTGATTTTTGATCAGCCATAGTGGTAGTGATCTTCGAGCCATAATCATGCCCACAATGCAATAATATTTCGTCCGCTATTTGCTTAAATTTTTGCATTGAGTGGAACAATACATTTGCATCAGCACCTGGCATTGCGCAGTGCCCTGCGCCATACACAAACAAACTATCGCCTGCAATCAAATGGCCATCGAGCAAGTAGCAAACACCACCAGCTGTGTGCCCAGGGGTGTTGATAATGGTGGCTTTAGTACCACCTAAAGTAACCGTGTCGTTGTCATCAACCGTCTTGATGGGGTTTTTAATGTTTAGATAAGGGATTTCATTTACGCCTGCAGTGATACTGGCTCCAGTTTTATTAGCGATTTCATCGACAGCATTGATATGATCATTATGCCAATGGGTTATCCAAATATCGGTGAGCGTATAGCCTTTGTCAGTAATTTTTTGAATGAATAAATCTGCATTCCAGGCAGGGTCAACAATCGCACAGGTTTTAGAAGCATGATCAAAAATAAAATGGATTGAATTTTCATAGGTACCGACGTGATAGAGAATCTCTAAAGTGTAGGTTTCTTCAGTAAAGGTTTTTTCTAGCATGAGAATTTTCCATCAATATTATGCAAACATTTTACCAAACTAGTCTTGACTAATTTGTCTTAGAGACTATAATTTACATCTTTTGCTAAAGACCATCGAGCATCGACTCTATCGGGGCTATAGCTCAGCTGGGAGAGCACGACACTGGCAGTGTCGGGGTCAGCGGTTCGATCCCGCTTAGCTCCACCATAAAGCAAAAAAAAGTGTATGTCGCCTTCGTCTATCGGTTAGGACCCCAGGTTTTCATCCTGGTAAGAGGAGTTCGATTCTCCTAGGCGATGCCATATTCAAAAAATAGCTTAGTATAAAAACTAGGCTATTTTTTTGTCT
>QOAB01000079.1 GCA_003978285.1 Candidatus Thioglobus sp. | reverse complement strand
AGAAACATCGCTGACCACTTCTCGTCGAGCGTATTTTTTACGAATGTTTTGAACGGTTAATGTGTTTTCTTGCATAAATTAATAAGACGTCATTTTGAGTAATTAATCTTACCCTAAATTAAACGAATTTGTTCAGAGCTATAAGCTTCGATCACTGTGTTGTTTGACTTGATAATTAATGCCCCTTGTTCATTAACTCCGTTAGCAATACCTACAGTTTTTTTATCCTGATAATTAAGTTCTAACTGCCTGCCTAATAAATAATCATGCTGATGCCACTGCGCCTGAAAAGCAGGAAATCCCTGTTGCTCAAAGCGCTGTAAAGACTTTAACAAACCATTGATTAATTTTTCATGTAAGTCTACTAAACTCGGTAAAGTTGAACAAATTTTTGATAAGTCAGTCCACGGCGTATCACATTCAAAACCCGCACCTAATTGATGATTCAAGCCCAAGCCTATCACCACAGATTGCCAATCATTTTGCACACTGTTTTCAATCAAGATGCCGGCAAGTTTTTGGTCTTTAAAATAAATATCATTTGGCCATTTAAGTTTCAACTGATCAAGCTGATATTCGTCTTCTAGTGTGCTGATTACTGACAAGCCTACCGCCAGACTAAGGCCATTTAATGCTACTTTTGTAGAGAATAGATAACGCAATGATAACAACACACTACTGTCTTTTTTACTTAACCAAGTTCTCTGATATTGGCCTTTCCCAGCAGTTTGTTCCCTAGTAATACAAACCTTAACTTCTTTAGAGAAAGGTAGCTTAGTTAGGTAATCATTGGTACTGGTTGTTGACTCTAAAATCGAGCAATCAACACCATCGGCAAGTCTTAAAGTAGAATAATCAACCATGTAATAACCACCAACATTAAGGACAACCACACAGCAGCAGAGCCCATATCTTTTGCCGCACCTGAAAGCGCATGGTATTCATCACCAATACGGTCAACCACTGATTCAATCGCCGAATTTAAAACCTCAACAATTAAAACAAGTGCAATCGGTAGGATTAATAATACCTGCTCAATCGGTGAATCACTAAGCCAAAAAACCAAAGGTATTAATACAACACTGAGCCAGACTTCTTGTCTAAAAGCGGCTTCTGATTGATAACATGTCTTTAGCCCTTGCATAGAAAATTTATACGCACTAGCGATTCTACCTAATCCTTTTGCTTCATTTTTCATGCTCTACGCTCCAAGCGTATAAAATAGTTAAATTAATTTTACATTAATTAGGATTGATTAAACATTTATGAAACTAGCACTCGGTGTTGAGTACTTGGGCACAGACTTCCATGGTTGGCAGTTGCAAAAATCTGGTATTCGCACAGTTCAACAAGTGGTTGAAGAAGCCTTATCCAGTATTGCTGATAAGCCTATTCGTGTATTTTGCTCAGGCAGAACAGATGCAGGTGTACATGCGCTTGAACAAGTGATTCACTTTGAAACTGATGTTGAACGTGAAGACAACGCATGGCTGTTTGGCGGTAATGTTAATCTACCTTATGATGTGAATTTTAAGTGGGCTAAGCAAGTCAATGATGATTTTCATGCACGTTTTAATGCCCACGCTAGGCAGTATCATTACAAAATTCATAATACGCCAGTGCGTTCTGCACTAGTGGGTGCTTACTCACTATGGGAGCCAAGAAAGTTAGACATAACAGCCATGAGTGTAGCAGCTGAATATTTGCTTGGTGAGCATGATTTCTCTAGCTTTAGAGGTAGTTTGTGCCAGGCCAAATCTCCAATCAAAACCATTGAATTTATTCGATTAACTCAAACTGATCATGAAATCTTGCTCGATATTAAAGCCAATGCATTCTTACACCACATGGTGCGCAATATTGTTGGCACACTACTCAAAGTTGGCAGAGGTGAAAAAACTATTGAATGGGTTAAAGAAGTACTGGAAGCAAAAGACAGAAAGCGTGCTGGCGCCACTGCTGAGCCACAAGGACTATACTTCGTAAAAGCGTTTTATGAAAATTTATAAGCAATAGTTGTACATATAAAAAGACCCGAGCTTAACTCGGGTCTTTTTATTTTTATTCCAATAACGGCTTTATGAAATCAGATGTTTAAGTGGACTCTTAGAGGCCGCCTCTTCATCGCCTAACTCTTTCCAAGCAAAACGAAGTGCATCAGTACGGCGTTCATAAAAACGGTCTTCGCCGAATCTGTCTATAAAGCCAGATCGTTTCAAAACGCTTTCAATACCTTCTGTTCGAGCAAATAGAATCTCAACACCACCAGCAGAACAACGCTCTAGAAGGCCTGTCAAAACATCCTCGCCAGAAGCGTCAATTTGGTTAATACCGGCCATATCTACAATGATGTATTTTAAGCACTCGTGCTTATCGGCAATAAGTTTTAAAATTTTATCTTCAAAATAACCAGCATTGGCAAAATAAAGTGAGCCTGAGTATTTAACAATTGACACCACTTCACAGCGTTCCAGCTTATTATCTAGCGCATTAACCAACATACTTGATCCATCGTGCGCAGACAGCTCGGTAAATCTTGGCTCCATGGTGCGGTACAAGAACAAAGCCAACGATAAGATCACGCCGATCACAATACCGTTTTCTAAATGTGGTGCAAATAATAACGTTAATACGAACGATGTCACTGCAACTATTGCATCATGCTTCTCAACCTTCCAGGCATGCATAATCGGTGCGAACTTAATCAAGTTAATCACAGCCATAATAATAACAGCTGCTAAAGTTGCTTGAGGTAGGTGGTACAACAATGGTGTTAAAAATACCAGTGTAATGCCCACAATCACCGCTGTTACTACCGATGAAAAACCTGTGACTGCACCTGCTGAGATATTAACCGCAGAACGTGAAAATGAACCTGAAACTGCATAACCTTGGAAAAAACTAGAAACAACATTTGCCAAGCCTTGGCCCATTAATTCTTGATCGGCATCAAGGCGTTGTTTGGTTTGCGCAGCCATTGCTTTCGCAATAGAAATTGCCTCCATAAAGCCAATCAAACCAATCGTGATTGCCACAACAATCATTTGGTTTATTACTGAGAAGTCAAGCATTGGCACAACCAACGGTGGTAGACCTTCAGGTATTGCACCAACAATTGCACCGCCAAACCCACCTTCATCAGCCGATATGCCAAAGCCCATCACATAAGAAATGATTGTGGTTACTACCACTGCAATTAATACGCCGGGTAATTTTGGTGCGTAATTCTTAACACTAATCATGATTGCAAAAGCCAAAACAGCAATTAACAAAGTGACCATATGTGTATCTGCAGCTGCATTTGTAATAGTGCCCCATACTTGCTCGTAAGTATGTTCGCCTTCGCCTTTGCTAACACCGAATACTTTGTTTAACTGTGAAGTGCCAATAATAATCGCAGCTGCGTTGGTAAAGCCAACCACAACTGGGTGAGATAAGAAATTAATAACAAAACCAAGTTTTAGTGCGCCTAGCGCAAATTGGAATATACCCACCAAGAATGCCAGCAATGAAGCGTAGGCAGCATATGTCACCATGTCTGCACCTTCTGGAATGATTGTTGGAATTGCTGCGGCTGTTAATAAAGATACAACGGCTACCGGGCCAGTACCCAACTGGCGAGATGAGCCCATTAATGCTGCAATCATCACTGGTAAGAACGAAGCATATAATCCATATTGCGGTGCAAGACCTGCCAATTGTGCGTAAGCCATTGATTGTGGCACTAGCACTAAGGCAACGGTTAATCCTGCGACTAAATCTGCTTTTAATACATTTTTATCTTTTATCTCATGTATCCATGCCAAAAAAGG
>QOAB01000076.1 GCA_003978285.1 Candidatus Thioglobus sp. | reverse complement strand
ACAATGGCAAACTGGTGGGTATCGTTAGTATTGGCGATGTACATCGTGCGATTTTTAAATCGTGCATGACGTCGTAGTTTGATTTGGGGTATAATTTCTTGCCCATGAATACAGCACTAAAAATTATCTTGGTAGACAAGAACACGGGTCGTTCGGCCATGTTACGTCGTGCTTTACAAGATAAAGGTCATGAAGTTATTTGTCGTATGGATAACAGTGCGAAGTTGCAAGACAGTAACGAAATGACGCATGCAGATGTGGTGATTGTGAATGCCGACATTCCTGATGAAGAGGTATTTGCGAATTTAACCGATATTAATAGAACCAAGCCAAAACCAATCGTTATGTTTACTGAAGAGTCTAACTCTGAGATGGCAAGTTCGGCGATTAAGTCAGGTGTTAATGCTTATATTGTTGATGGTCTTGAAGAAAACAGAGTACAGCCTATCATTGATGTGGCGATGGCACGTTTTCGTGAGTTCCAAGCACTTAAGGATGAACTAGATGCAACACGTAATCAACTGTCAGAGCGTAAAGCGGTAGAGAAAGCTAAAGGCTTGTTAATGAAACACAAAGACATTGATGAGAATGATGCTTATCAGTCATTAAGAAAGATGGCGATGGATAAGAATAAGCGTATTGTTGATGTGGCTGAAAGTGTCATCAATGCATTTGAATTATTAGAGTAAGGCTTTACTCTTTATCTAGCTTATTAAACTCTTCGTCGATTTTATCCATTTCGGCATCTAACGCTTCATCATCCCAATCTTCATCGTCTGATTCATCATTGTAATCGTGATCAGCATCATTTTTTTGTGAGTCCTTTGAGGGCTTAGTCGGATCATCATCATTTGTAGGCTCAGTTGGGTTTTTCCTTTTAAACATCGGCGCAAAAATCAAGCCTGCTTCAAATAATAACCACATCGGAATAGCAATCAATACCTGAGAAATGATATCGGGCGGTGTGAGCAACATGCCTAATATAAAGGCGCCGATAATGACATACGGTCGATTATTTTTTAGCTTTTCAATTGTTGTAATGTTAAACATAATCAGCAAGATAGTAGCAATCGGCACTTCAAAAGCTATACCAAAGGCAAAAGAAACCTTAAGTACAAAATCTAAATAGTATTGAATATCAGGGGTGAAGTCGACAATGCTTGGGCCAACACTAGATAAGAATCCAAAAATAACTGGAAAAACCACATAAAATGAAAATAAGATGCCTGCATAGAACAAAATAGTGGATGACACTATTAGCGGGATAATCATTTGTCTTTCGTGTTTATATAAAGCGGGTGCAATAAAAGACCAAATTTGGTAGAGTAAGTAGGGCATTGCTAAGTAGACTGCAAAAATCAACGCCATTTTTAGTGGCGTTAAGAAAGGCGATATTACACCGATAGCAATAATGTTGGTATCTGCTGGTAGAACATTGATAATCGGTGCGGCAATAAAACTGTAGACTTCATTAGCAAATGGGAAAATACCCAAGAACACAATGAGGATTGCAATAACAGAATGTAGCAGTTTATCGCGTAATTCGATCAGATGTTGAACAAAAGTCATCTCTTCTTTGGTGTGCTTTGAAGTCATGAATTTTTAGTGTCAGCGTCTTGCTTGATTTCGTTTAAAGACTTTTTTGTTTCCTCAAAAATCTCAACAATATTTGAATCTTTGTCTTCTAAACTTAAGTGTTCTTTGAGTTTGTCGGCTTCAAATTCGTCACCAATATCCTCTTGAATTTTAGCAATGAATCTTTTGGCCTTGCCAGCGTATTGACCAGCTTTTCTGGCGATCGCCGGCATTCTTTCTGGGCCAACCACAATCAAGGTGATGACACCAATTAAAGCGAATTCCCAAAAACCAATATCAAACATAGTTTATTTTTTTGTTTCTTCTTTTTCTTCTTTTTCTTCTTTGACAACTTTGGCTTCTATCACATCGTCCTTATTGTCAATTTTTTTATCTTCTTCATCGACACTTTTCATCGATTTTTTAAACCCCTTAATGGCGCCACCAAGGTCGCCACCAATATTCTTTAAGCGCTTACCGCCGAATAATAATAGCACGATGACTAAAATAATAATTAGTTCAAATGGTCCTGGCATCATATTTTTTTCTCCTGTTTTTTAGTTATTTCTATTGGCTTTTTCTTCCAAACCCGATAAGCCAAATCGTGATGATAATTCATCTTGTATTTTATCGATTTCTATGTCTTTGTGTCGCAGTAATACAAGTGTGTGAAACCATAGGTCCGCTACTTCATAGATGATTTTATTTCGATCATCATCTTTGGCAGCTATAATCACCTCGGCAGACTCTTCACCAATCTTTTTTAAGATTTCATCTAGGCCCTTAGCGTATAAAGAGGCTACGTAAGATTTATCTGCGTTGGCAGATTTACGTTCTTCGAGTATTTGCTCTAATTTTGTTAGTATGTCATCCATAAATATCTTTTGGGTCTTTCAATACATCTGCAACACTCTGCCAATCATTATTGTCTAATTTTTGGAAAAAACAAGACTTCCTGCCAGTGTGGCAAGCAATCCCGCCTATTTGTTCAACCTTGAGCAGGATAACATCATTGTCGCAATCTGTATAGATTTCTTTAATTAATTGTGTGTGGCCAGATTCTTCACCTTTAAACCAAAGCTTTTTTCTAGAGCGAGAATAATAAACCGCTTGTTGATTCTCAATCGTGAGTGCTAAGGATTCTTCACTCATCCACGCAAACATCAAAATTTCTCCCGTTTCAAAATCTTGGGCAATGGCAGGAATTAATCCGTCGCTATCAAATTGTATTTGTTCTAATGCGCTCACGTGGGATAACAGTCTTTTGCTAAAATGATTAATTTTACCGCTAGTATTTGCTTACATGAAATTATTTACTTTATGCCTATTGTTCTCTATCAATGCTTTGGCTAATATCGGTAGCTTCACATTGGACAGCGAAAAAACTTTATATGTTGTTGATGGTGATAGTATCAGTATGCAAATGCGCATTGCAGGCATTGACACACCGGAAATTAAACAAAAATGCCGGAAAACAAAACTCAAAACCATTGATTGTGGCCGTCTCTCCAAAAACTATTTAAAACAAGTATTACAAAATTTACCAGGAGAGCTATCGATAGAGCCGGTAGGTGTTGATCATTATCGGCGTATTTTGGTCAAGGTTTATAAGGGTGATGAAAATATTGGGAAATTAATGGTAGAGGCGGGCATGGCATATTCTTACAAAGACGCTTATCGACAAGAAGAAGAAATTGCCAAGGCTGAAAGAATGGGGTTTTGGGATTTTTACACCCCACCAATTCAGCCGTACAAATGGCGAAAAATGAATCGTCGTTAATTACCTTAAGGTGACTAGTTCTTCAGCACTCGTCGGATGAATCGCTATTGTGTCATCAAACTGTTTTTTAGTCGCACCCATCTTAATAGCAACGGCGAAGCCTTGTAGCATTTCGTCAGCACCATGTCCCATAATATGGCAACCAACGATTTTTTCATCATCACCTTCGCACACAAGCTTTAAAGCGGTTGTGGTTTTGTGATCAAGCAAAGCGTCTGCCATTGGAGTGAATTCTGATTTATAGATTTTTATCTTATCGAATTTTTCATTGGCTTCATCTTCCGTTAATCCAATGGTACCAATTGGCGGATGAGAGAAGACCACGGTAGCGATGTTATTGTAATCAAGGTGACGATCAATCATGCCATTGTATAGGCGATCAGACAATCTTCTGCCAGCTGCAATTGCCACCGGTGTGAGTGGTGCTCTACCAGTGGCATCACCGAGTGCAAAAATGTTATCAACATTTGTAACTTGG
>QOAB01000146.1 GCA_003978285.1 Candidatus Thioglobus sp. | reverse complement strand
AACAAAGAGCAAGGTTATACATTTTGTATGATTGAGCATGATATAGATTTCATTAGTCGAATGTGTAATCCGGTAATTGTTATGTCAGAAGGATCTGTTTTATTTGAAGGGACGGTTGAAGAAGTGAAAAGTAACGAACAAGTTATTGAGAGTTACTTGGGACGTAGAACGGATATAAAAAAAGGAGGTAACTAACATGCCTTATTTTTCTGGGGAAAAAATGACAGGTGGTTATGGAGGGCCAGACATAATTAATTCCTGTTCTATCAATGTAAACAAAGGTGAAATTGTTACAATTTTAGGACCTAATGGTGCTGGAAAATCAACAGCCATGAAAGCAATGCTGGGTATGCTTAATCTTCGTCAGGGTAAGGTTACATTTAATGACACGGATATTTCAAATCTAAGTCCTCAGGATCGAGTTAGAAAGGGAATTTCTTTTGTACCCCAAAGCAAAAATGTATTTACTGGTATGAGTGTTGAAGAAAACTTAGAGATGGGTGCCTATATAAGAGATGAAAATTTCCAGGATACGCTTAACGAAATCTATAAATTATTTCCAATACTGAAAGAAAAAAGAAAACAATTTGCAGGTGAACTTTCTGGAGGACAAAGACAGCAAGTAGCTTTAGGAAGAGCTTTAATGATCAAGCCATCTGTTTTGATGTTAGATGAGCCTACTGCTGGGGTCGCTCCTAAAGTTATGGATGAATTGTTCAAACATATCATTAAAGTTCGTGAAACAGGAGTTGCTATACTCATGGTGGAACAAAATGCAAGGCAGGCTTTGAGTATTGCAGACAGAGGATATGTATTGGTGACTGGAGAAAATAAGTTTTCAGGAACGGGAAAAGAACTTTTGGATGATCCGGAAGTCAGAAGATCTTTTTTAGGTGGTTAATAATGACTGATTTAATTAACGCATTAGTTTTGTTATCAAACTTCGTATTAATTCCAGCAATTACTTATGGATCACAATTAGCTTTAGGAGCATTAGGTATTACAATTATTTATGGAATCCTTAGGTTTGCAAATTTTGCTTATGGAGATCTTATGGCTTTTGCAACAACATTCACGATTTTATTCACATGGTATTTCCAATCTATTGGAATTAGCTTTGGTGTTTTACCAACTGCACTTTTAGCTATTCCTTTTGCAATAATTGTCACAATAATTTTTTGTTTAATTACTGATAAATTAGTCTTTGGTTATTACAGAATTAAAAAAAGTCCATCCGTTACTATTGCAATGGTTAGTTTGGGCGTGATGTTTGTAACCAATGCAATCGTAAGAATTATTATTGGTCCTTATGATAGAAGATTTGCTGATGGCGAACGATTCATTATCAGAGCCAATGAATTTAAAGAAATGACAGGATTAAATGAGGGACTGGCCATCAAGTCTACTCAAGTTTTAACCATTGTTATAACAATTATCGTTGTCTCATTATTATTCTGGTTTTTAAATAAAACAAAAACTGGAAAAAGTATGAGAGCCTATTCTGATAATGAAGATCTAGCTTTGTTGTCAGGAATAAGTCCTGCTCGGGTCGTAATGATCACATGGATCATTGTAGCAATATTAGCAACTTTTGCAGGATCTCTTTACGGATTGGATAAAAGTTTTAAACCATTTACTTATTTTTCATTATTATTGCCAATTTTCGCGTCGGCAATTGTTGGTGGAATAGGCAATCCAGTAGGCGCTTTAGTTGGGGGGTATGTAATTGCTTTTTCAGAAATTATCATTACTTATGCCTACAAGAAATTTTTTGCATATCTTCTTCCAGAAAGCTTGGAACCAAATACTTTGGTTCAGTTTTTATCTACCGATTATAAATTTGCAGTCTCCTTTTCAATTTTGGTTATCGTATTGTTAGTTAGGCCAACGGGAATTCTTAAAGGGAAAACACTATGAGAGCAAATTTAAATGTAGTTCTGGCTTATCTAATTATGCTGTCATTAATTGTAATTGTTGGGATTTTTCAGTCATGGTCTTTTGCTTTATCTATTTTGAATCTTTGTTTGATCTCAGCGGTTATGACAATGGGGGTTAATATACAGTGGGGTTATGCTGGTCTATTTAATGTAGGGATTATGGGCTTTACCGCGCTGGGTGGTCTCGCGGCTGTTTTAGTATCAGTTCCCCCTGTTAGAGAAGCTTGGCAGGTCGGTGGCTTAAGCATGATAGCAAGTCTAGCTATAATTATTGCAATAGTACTGGCCGTCAGATTTATTTTAAAGCAATATCCAAAATCTAATAAAAGAACTTTTTCGATTACAGCTGTTATCGTAGTTGGATTAATTATTGCAAGATTGGTGTTTGGACCTGCTGTTGAGTCTATCGAAGCGATCAGTCCTGCAACAACAGGTTTTTTGGGAGGACTTGGCCTTCCAATTATATTTTCTTGGTTTGTAGGTGCATTATTTGCTGCCGGGGTTGCCTATGTAATAGGAAAAATTACTCTTGGTTTAAGATCAGATTATTTAGCAATCGCAACTCTTGGAATTTCAGAAATAATTATTGCAATTCTTAAACACGAAGATTGGCTTGCGAGAGGTGTAAAAAATGTAATAGGTCTGAAAAGACCAGTGCCTTATGAAGTTAATCTTCAAGAAACAGATTGGTTTATAAATTTAGTTGAAAAATTTCATAGTAGATCTTTAGATTTAATAAATGATCCTTCGGAAAAACAAGAGGCCATTAAGCAACTTGTTATTGAAGGATCTAGTGTCTTCGTCAAACTTTGTTATGCAGGTCTTTTTACCATTGTTGTAATTATCTTATTAATATTATGTCAAAAAGCTCTTTATTCTCCTTGGGGAAGAATGATGCGAGCAATAAGAGATAATGAAGAAGCAGCAAATGCAATGGGCAAAAATGTTGTAAAACAGCATCTAAATATTTTTATTTTAGGATCTGCAATTGTCGGAATAGCCGGGGCAATGCTTGTAACTTATGACGGTTTATTTACACCTGGAAGTTTTCAGCCTTTAAGATTTACATTTTTAATTTGGGTAATGGTTATTGTGGGTGGTAGTGGAAATAATTTTGGTGCAATCCTTGGGGGATGTGTTGTCTGGTTTGTGTGGATTGAAGCTGCACCTGCAGCGCTTTATTTAATTAATCTTTTTACGAGCGCAGGAGAAATAAACCCATTTAAAGCACATCTGATTGAAAGCATTCCTTATTTTAGATACCTAATAATGGGGATGGGCTTGTTATTAATTATGCGTTATAGACCTAAAGGCATTATCCCCGAAAAAATTAAACATGTTTAAGAAGTTAAAGCTTGGATTTCCGCTTAGGTTTAAAAAAGCCAAATTGCCTACTAAACAAAGGCTAGTAGGTAAATATTCAATTTTAGAACCAATTAAAATCAGCAAACATGCAATTAATCTTTATGAGAATTTTTCTAAGGATAAAACCAATAGAATTTGGACTTACATGCCTTATGGGCCATTTCAGAATTTTAAATCATTTCAAAATTATTTGAAGAAATATTGCTTAAAAAAGGAACCTTTTTTTTATGCTATATATTCAAAAAAATTCAAAACATACTGTGGTTTGGCAAGTTATCTAAGGGCAAAACCTGATGTGGGAGTAATTGAAGTAGGTTGGATTACATATTCGCCAATTCTTCAAAAAACAGTCGAAGCAACTGAAGCGATGTATCTTATGATGAAAAACGTTTTTGATAATTTAAAGTATCGCAGATATGAATGGAAATGTGATAACTTTAATTTTAAATCCAAAAAAACAGCTTTAAGATTAGGATTTAAATATGAGGGCGTTTTCAGACAAGCTACAATTTACAAAAAAAGAAATAGAGATACGGCTTGGTTTTCGATCATTGAT
>QOAB01000127.1 GCA_003978285.1 Candidatus Thioglobus sp. | reverse complement strand
ATTCACATCCTACCTGGATGGTAAAAAAAATAAAACAAAATTATCCGAACGATTTTGAACAGATTTTTAGCCAAAATAATATTCAGGCGCCAATGACCATTCGCGTACATCCGAAATACCCAATAGCGGATTATCGGCAGTCATTAGATCAGGTAGGCATTACCAGTAAGCCTTTAAATGTTGCACCTCAAGCTTTGGTTTTAGACAAACCAGTGAGTGTTCATGATTTACCTGATTTTGAAACCGGATCATGCTACGTTCAGGATGCCTCGCCACAATTATCTGCACCCTTATTAGATCCACAAAATACTGATCTTATTCTCGATGCTTGTAGTGCCCCCGGTGGTAAGAGCACCCATCTTAGTGAATTAGCACCAGAATCCAACATTATTGCCTTAGATAGTGACGGACAAAGATTGGAGAGGGTTAAGCAAAATGCACAGCGCTTTAACATTAACAATATAGAAATTATTCAAGGCAATGCCCAGCAACAAGACTGGTGGAATGGAAGACAATTTGACAAAATCCTGCTCGATGCCCCTTGCTCGGCCACCGGTGTGATTCGCCGTCATCCCGACATAAAGTTACTTAGAAAGCCTAAAGATATTACTGCTTTGGTTGAGCTACAAGCTCAAATTTTAGATAATTTGTGGAAAATGCTAAAACCTGGTGGCACTTTGCTTTACGCAACCTGCTCTATTCTAAAAGCTGAAAATGAATTCCAAATTGCTGACTTTCTTTACAGTCATGACGATGCTAGTGAAATTAAAATTGACTTAGATTGGGGTATTAAAACAGTCATTGGCAGGCAACAACTACCAAATAAAGAATTTGATGGTTTCTACTATGCCAAAATCAAAAAAATAACTCTACATTAACGCTACTAGAGCAAAAAAAACATTATTGGCATATCTACCAATTTAATATTTTTTTCATTACTTTATAATTCGTAACTGTTAAATATACGTTTAATAAAAAAAAATTAAATCAGGAGAAAACACATGAAAAAGATACTATTAAGCATTGTCACATTGGCATTGTTAAGTTTTAACGCTTATGCAGCAACTAATAAATTTGTCATCCAAGTTAGTACAGATGACGCAAGAACGCAAAAAATTGTGCTCAATAATGCAGCCAATTTACAAAAATATTTTGGTGCAGATAATGTCGACGTTGAAATTGTGGCTTATGGCCCAGGTTTGGGAATTCTAACCACTGGCAATAAAAACTCTAGTCGTGTCGAAAAGATGGCTATTAATGATATTAAATTTAGCGCTTGTCAAAATACTATGAATGGCATTAAGAAGAAGAATGGTCATTTCCCAACACTAACAGATGGTGTAGACATCACACCTTCTGGTGTGGTTCGTATTGGCGAACTACAGCAACAGGGCTATTCTTACATTCGACCTTAGATCGATTTTTATTCAAAAAAAAGGCGCTTTAAGCGCCTTTTTTTTATTAACTAATTATTTTTCTAAAGCAATATCCAGCACCTCGTCAATCCACTTAACTTTAATCACGTTTAGCTCACCTTTAATTTTGTCAGGAACTTCAGAAAGTTCACGCTCATTATCATCAGGAATAATTACGGTTTTAATACCACCACGAAGTGCGGCTAGCATTTTTTCTTTTAGACCACCAATCGGGGTAACCTCACCACGCAAAGTGATTTCACCTGTCATGGCCACATCGGCTTTAACTTTACGCCCTGTTAATACCGATACCAATGCTGTACACATCGCTGCTCCCGCACTTGGTCCATCTTTAGGGGTTGAGCCATCTGGCACGTGAATATGAATATCTAACTTTTCATGGAAATCATCAGCAATATCTAATTCTTTTGCTCGCGTACGCACAACACTCATCGCTGCTTGGATCGACTCTTTCATTACATCGCCTAACTGACCCGTGTAATTAAGCTTACCTTTGCCTTTGTAAGTGGTGGCTTCAATAGTAAGTAAATCACCGCCAACTGATGTCCATGCCAAACCTGTTACTTCACCCACTTGATTGTGATCTTCTGCCAAACCATAGCGGAATTTTTTAACACCTAAATATTTTGGCAAACTTTTAGCATTGATAATGGCTTTGCTCTTGCGTTTTTTAACCACAATCTCTTTAACTACTTTACGGCAAATGGTGCTTATGGTGCGATCTAAACTACGCACGCCTGCTTCACGTGTGTAATATCGAATAATATCTAGAATAGCTGAGTCTTTAAAATCAATCTCGCTAGATTTAACACCATTATTCTTCATGGCTTTTGCGACTAAATGACGCTTGGCAATTTGCACTTTTTCGTCTTCAGTATAGCCCGATAATTCAATGATCTCCATGCGGTCTAATAATGGCTTTGGCAAATCTAGAGAATTAGCCGTTGCCACAAACATCACTTGAGACAGATCATAATCCAGCTCAATGTAATGATCACTAAATGTATTATTTTGCTCTGGATCTAGCACTTCTAACATCGCAGATGATGGATCACCACGGTAGTCAGAGGCCATCTTTTCAATCTCATCTAATAAAAATAAAGGATTCTTGACTTTAATTTTTTGCATCTTCTGGATGATAGACCCAGGCATTGCGCCAATATAAGTACGTCTATGGCCACGGATTTCAGCCTCATCTCGAACACCACCCAATGCCATGCGCACATACTTGCGATTAACTGCTCTGGCGATCGACTCGCCGAGTGAGGTTTTACCTACGCCAGGAGGACCGACAAGGCACAATATGTTGGCTTTATTGTGGGTAACACGAGTTTGTACAGCTAAGTGTTCCAGGATACGTTCTTTAACCTTATTTAAGCCGTAATGATCATTGTCCAAAATCTTTTGTGCTTTATTAAGGTCTTTATTAATAATGGTTTTTTTCTTCCATGGCACCTCGCATAAGTTTTCAATATAGGTGCGAATAATTGAAGCATCTGATGATTGCGATGACATGCGCGAGAGCTTCTTTAGCTCACTTTCAGCTTTAGCTTTAGCCAATTTAGGCATTTTTGCCTTATCAATGCTCGCTTGCAAGTCTTCAATTTCATTTTCATCTTCAGCTTGCCCTAGCTCTTTTTGAATGGATTTCATCTGCTCATTCAAATAGTAGTCTCTCTGATTAGACTCCATTTGCTTGCGTACACGAGATTGAATTTTCTTTTCAGCACTGAGTACATCGATTTCACCTTGAAGAACCATCAAGACCTTGTCTAATCTGTCTTTAGCATGATCACCCTCAAGCAAGGATTGTTTTTCATTAAGCTTAAGGTTTAAATTGGCAATAATAACGTCACTAAAACGCTCAACATCGGAAATATCTTGCAATACTTTAAACACCTCTTCAGGTATTTTTTTATTAAGCTTAATGTAGGATTCAAAACTATCTAATGCCAGACGCATCATCGCTTTAACTTCAATATTTTCACTAGTCTCTAAGTTAAATTCACTAACCGAAACTTCGGTGTAGTCTTCTGCTTCAAAAAATTGATTAATCTTTGCGCGTTTAACACCCTCAACCAAAACTTTGATCGTGCCATCAGGCAATTTTAACATTTGCAAAATAGTTGCTAATGTACCCACTTGGTGTAAATCATCATTACCAGGATTCTCAGTTTTTTCGTCTTTTTGCGCCACTAAAAAGATGTATTTATTGGTGCCCATTGCTTGAGTAATTGCATTAACAGAAGATTTTCTGCCGACAAAAAGTGGCATCACTGTATGTGGAAAAACTACCACATCACGCAAAGGTAATAAAGGCACTCTCTCCTGGGTTAAGTCAATTACTTCTGTTGTGGCTTCTGTTCCCATAACAATTCAACACCTTGTTTGTTTAATAATTTAGATAGATAGTGGTTTGTCACGTTAATTTCAAGTACCCAAGCACCAAAATCATCCACCTTCTCATTGTGGATAT
>QOAB01000080.1 GCA_003978285.1 Candidatus Thioglobus sp. | reverse complement strand
AAAGACGCATCGTTACCGATGAATCTACTTGTGATTTAGCCGCTATTGCAGCTAATAATGCACTTGAAATGGCAGGTATCGATGCCAGTGAATTAGACTTAATCATCCTTGCCACTACCACACCGGATAAAATATTCCCAGCAACGGCAACCATGTTGCAAACGGCGATTGGTGCATCGTGTCCTGCCTTTGATCTTCAATCAGTTTGTGCAGGCTTTGTCTTTGCACTGACTACAGCTGAGCAATATATCAAAACCGGTGCGGCTAATAAAGTACTAGTCGTTGGTAGTGAAACCTTATCTCGTATTGTTGATTGGAATGACCGCTCGACGGCTATTCTTTTTGGTGATGGTGCTGGCGCCGTTGTGCTTAGTGGTAGTGAAGAAACCGGCATTCTACATTCAAAACTCTTTAGTGATGGTACTTACTTATCTTCATTACAAGTAAGTAATAACTATATCAATGAAACCGGCTTTATTGAAATGTCGGGCAATGAAGTCTTTAAGATTGCTGTTAGTCGTCTCTCTTCTTTAGCGGAAGAAACGCTTAAGGAGTGCAATATGAATTCAGATGATCTTGATTGGATGGTGCCTCATCAAGCTAATATTCGTATTATCTCTGCAGTGGCTAAACGCATAAAAACCCCAATGGACAAAGTAGTTGTTACCCTGGAAAAACACGGCAATACTTCAGCGGCTTCTATTCCATTAGCCTTAGATACAGCAGTGCGAGATGGTCGTATTCAAAAAGGTCACACCTTGTTATTTGAGGGTATTGGTGGTGGTTTTAGCTGGGGCAGTGTCTTAGTTAAATTCTAAAACCTTCTTGATTGTAATTGCTTAGTCAAGTTATACAATTCATTTGCATCTACACTTAATTGCTCTAACTTTTTAAAAGCTTGTTGATACAGCTGCTGATAGGTTTTTGTTGCCTTATCTAAACCCAATAGCGCAGGATAAGTCGGTTTATTTTTATCAGCATCTGAATGCTGTTTTTTGCCTAATACACCTTCAGGGGTAAGTACATCTAAAACATCATCCTGAACTTGGTAAGCCAGGCCAATATCCTGTGCAAAGCCGTCTAATATCTGCCGATCTTCAGTACGACACTGGCTTGAAACCAATGCGCCTAATTTAACCGAACAACTAAGTAATGCACCGGTTTTCTTTCGGTGCATGTTTTGTAATGTTTCAATATCAATGATTTTTGAGACCACAGATAAATCAATTGACTGACCTTCAGCCATCTCAAAGGCTGCATGTGTGAGCGCTTGCAATAAAGCTATTCGCACTTGAGTTGATAAACCATCATCATTGGTTAACACCTCAAAGGCTAAGGCCTGCAAGCCATCACCCGCCAATATAGCCTGAGCCTCGCCAAATTTCTTATGACAAGCCGGTTGATTATGGCGTATATCATCATCATCCATCGCTGGTAAATCGTCATGGATCAAAGAGTAAGCATGAATCAATTCTACAGCACAAGCACTCGAATCAACTAAATCAAGATCTGTACCAAAAGTATTAGCCACAGCATAGGTTAAGATGGGTCGAAAACGCTTGCCGCCAGATAGCACACTATAACGCATGGCTTCGGTCAAGCTACCTTGACTCGATAAATACCCGTCTAGGTGTTGATCAACACGTTGAGTGTAGTCTTTAAAACTCATAAAATCGTCTTTAAAGTCAGTCTAACGGTTTTTGAGTTTGATAATCATCATCAGCACTTAACAATGCGATTTTTTGCTCCGCTTTGCTCAGTGCTGATTGGCATTGACGTGTTAGTTGTACGCCTTGTTCAAAATACTTCAACGAGTCTTCCAGACTTAAATCACCAGATTCCATAGTTTTTACAATGCCTTCCAACTCCAGCAAGCCTTTATTAAAATCAAATTTTTTTGTCATATTACCTCTCTCCGCCACCACCGGCTTTATTAAGTATTTTATCCATTAACCATGTTGGTAACAACCTCATTAATATGGCAAACAATTTGGTTGGAAAAGTCACATGATAATGAATCTTTGCTTGCTTGGCGCTTAGCGCATGATGTGCGCATTTTAATACTGCAGTTGCTGGCAAAGTAAAATCAGCTAATTCATCAGATTGCAAACGCTTAATCATCTTTTCATAATTTAATTGGTAATCACTATTGCCCATATCCACATGTTTCATAAATGCTTTATAGGCATTGATTCTAAATTTAGATTCAATGGGTCCTGGCTGAATTAAGGATAACTGCACATTAGTATTTGCCAACTCTAAGCGCAATGTATTAACCAGCCCTTCTATGGCAAATTTAGAGGCATTATAAGGCCCTCTAAAAGGCATTGCCACAAAACCCAATACAGAACTTAAATAAATAATTCGACCTTCATTCTTTGACTTCATTTTTGGCAAAACCAAATTGGTGAGTTCATGCCAACCAAACACATTGGTTTGAAATTGTTCTTCTAACGCTTGACGAGAAATGTCTTCCAAAGCCCCTACTTGCCCATAAGCACCGTTATGAATCAAACCGTACAAATCATCCGTTTGTTCAAAAATAGCTTTAATTGCTGTATTAATAGACCGAGATGAGGACAAATCTAGCACAAAAGTATCAAAACCTTGTTGTTTGAGTTGCTCTACGTCTTTAATATCTCTGGCGGTGGCAAATACTCGATAACCCTCATGTTTTAAGCCTTGTGCTAAACACAGGCCGATCCCACTAGAACAGCCCGTAATTAGGACTGATTTCATTGTTGTGCTTTAGTCCAAAATTTAGCTACATCCTTTAACTCAGGGTTGATACTTTGTGAACGTAGTAATAAGAAGTCATAAGCCATTCTAAATCGTGGATTTTGTAATAAGTCATCTACCTTTTTAGGGTGCATTTTTTCTAGTTTTGATTGCATTATCCAAATATCTTTAATTCTAGCAGTGAGCCACTTTGGTAATGAAACTTGCTTAATTTGATTGATAATTACTTCTTCAGAGGCTTGAGTCATTGCCAAATAAAATGAACGCTGTTTTTTCTTAATCATAACAAAGCGCTCATTTTGCGCTTGCCATAAAAAAACAGCAAACAAAAAAACAGGAGTAACGGGCTTATTTTGTTTAATGCGTGCAGCCGTATTTAACAATGCTTTTTTAATAAAATCATTTTTATGTGTTTGCTTAAACAAGTGCTTTAATAAGCCGTATTTTTCCAATTGTTCATAAACTTCAAATGAATATTCATTATGAAACAACTTAATACATTCTTCATATAAACGCGCTGGAGAGATATTACTGAGTAATGGAGCCTGATCTAAAATACAATTTTTGACTTCATCACTAAGCTCGGCACCTAATTTTTCTCCAAAACGAACTGCCCTGATCATGCGCACAGGATCTTCGGAAAAACGCAGTTTAGCCTCGCCAATGATATGGATCTCTCTCGCTTCAAGGTCTTTTAAACCACCAACATAGTCAATCACTTCATGCTTGTGGATATCGTAATATAGCGCATTAATGTTAAAATCTCGACGCACTACATCGTCTTCAAGATTACCGTAGCAATTATCACGCACGATTACACCGCTCTTTGCTGTTTGCACCTGTCCTGATCGAAAAGTAGCCACCTCGATAAATTTACGCGCAGAAAACATCACATGCACTAAGCGAAAACGTCGTCCAATTAAACGTGAGCGTTTAAACAGTTTGTGCACTTGTTCAGGCTTAGCATTAGTTGCTATATCAAAATCTTTAGGCTCTAAACCGAGCAACAAGTCTCGAACACAGCCACCCACTAAATACACCTCAAAACCAGCCTTATGAATGGTATTGACCACCTTTATCGCGTCTTTGTCTAGGAATTTTTTGTCAAATTTAATACTTTGACGAATAGGTTTCATAAAATATTTAAAAAATTATAAATGTTGAAGATTGACCACAGGTTGCTGAGTCCAACCACTACGTTGATACTCGGC
>QOAB01000150.1 GCA_003978285.1 Candidatus Thioglobus sp. | reverse complement strand
CTTCGGGCAATGCTCAAATGTATCATGCTGCTGATTACTACTGGGTTGGTAAAGATAAAACTTGGGGATATTTTACTTCTGTACCATTTGGTTTAACTTATACAGAATGTAACGCGTGGATTAGATTTGGAGGTGGTCAGGAACTGTGGGATGAACTTGCTGAAAATTATGGACTTAAAAATTTCATGTGCGGTAACACAGGGGTTCAAATGGGAGGATGGTTCAACAAAAAAATCAATTCTGCAAAAGATTTAAAAGGTCTTAAAATGCGAATCCCAGGTTTAGGCGGTCAGGTAATGGCAAAACTTGGAGCATCACCAGTTACACTTCCAGGTGGTCAAATATATGAAAACTTAGTATCTGGTGCTATCGACGCAACAGAGTGGGTCGGTCCTTGGAATGATGAAATTATGAAATTCCACGAAGCTGCTAAATACTATTATTATCCTGGCTTTCATGAACCAGGTTCAATGCTAGCCGCAGGTTGCAATAAGTCATGGCTTACTAGTTTATCAAAATCAGATCAGCTAATGATAGAATGTGCCGCAGCTATGGAGAACGATGTAATGATGTCCGAATACAATGCGAGGAACGGAGCGGCATTAGATCGTTTAGTCAATGATCATGGAGTAAAAGTTATGAAGTTTAGTGATAAAATTTATGATGCTTTTGCTTCAGGTGCTGAAGAAGTATATGAAGAAGTTATGGCAAGCAGCGATCTAGCTGCAAGAACACATAAGAGTATGGTACAAGCGCGTAAAACCGTAGGTGGTTGGCTATCATTAGCTGATGCAGCTTATGCAGTACAGCGTAATAGAGTTCTTGGAGTTTAATTTAAGCTTTAATTAATTTGTATTTTAAAGGGCCCTATACGGGCCCTTTTTAATTAGAGTGTAAAAATGTTTTCTGATTATAACATATCAAGATTAATTAGGGTTGTTGGTTATGTGATTGTTTCAATCACTTTTGTTTTTTTGGTAAACAATTTTCTTAATTATTGGGTTGATTGGCCAGGAGTAAAAAAATTATTAGCCAATTATGGATTATTTGGATTTGAAAAGTTAAAAAATCCAATTTCAGGTTCATTATTTACGTATTCTTTGTTTCAGTTATTTTTTTATATAATTTCAATTTTTTTAGTAATTTTCTTCGTCTCTAAGACACCCAACCAAACTTTAGATAAAGATTCTGAAATATTGTCTTCATTATCTGCCTATATAATTCGCTCAGCTTTTTGGGCAGTTTTTACAATTGGATTAATTGATTTGATAATTTCATTTCTAGCAACTGAAAAATTACTTGCGGTAATTTTTAATGAACAGATTCATCTAAATTTAATAATTCCTTCATTTAGAATACAATTTATTCATCTTCCATTAATATTTATTTCTATGATTTTGGGATATTTCACTCGAACTTCTGGATTTATATGGTTAGCAATATTAGTATTATTTGCTGAATTTTCGATTGTAATTACTAGATTTATTTTTTCATATGAACAAGCATTTATGGGAGATCTAGTTCGTTTTTGGTACGGAGCACTTTTTCTTTTTGCAAGTTCACATGCTTTAATTCACGAAGGACATGTGCGAGTGGATGTTCTCTATGCTAATTTTAGCGACAAGTTAAGGGCATGGTCTAACACGATTGGATCTTTTTTTCTGGGAATTCCGCTTTGTCTTACCATAATATTTTTGGGAATGAGTAATAAAGCAAGCATCATTAATAGTCCATTACTTAGTTTTGAAATTACCCAACAAGGAACAAGTGGTTTGTATGTTAAATATTTAATGGCGGCTTTTTTAGCTATTTTTGCCTTAAGTATGTTAACTCAATTTACAAGTTATTTTATGAAAAATTCTTTTAAAATTTTAAATAATTCTTAATACCATTTACATGGAAACATTTTTTCTTTTAATTTTAGTCTTAACAATGATAACTGCACTTGCTTCCGGTTTTCCAGTTGCGTTTGCTCTTCCAGGCTCAGCAATTGTTTCCATCTTATTAGCAGCATTATTTGGTTATCTTATTGAAGGAAATGCGAGTGCTTATTTTGCACAAGACGGTCCTATTGAATGGTTAACAGCGGGTATTACAAATTTTAGAGCTGTTTATTGGGAAGTAGAGGGAGACACACTTATTGCAATTCCATTGTTCATCTTTATGGGAATAATGTTGCAACGTTCTAAAATTGCCGAAGATTTATTAGTTACAATGGGACAACTCTTTGGACCAATTCCTGGGGGCTTGGGTATATCAGTAATTTTTGTTGGAGCATTACTTGCAGCAACAACTGGAATTGTTGGTGCTACCGTTATTGCAATGGGATTAATTTCTTTGCCAGCCATGCTGAATAATAAATACGATAAATCTTTAGCCAGTGGCATTGTATGTTCTTCAGGAACATTAGGACAAATAATTCCACCATCAATTGTTTTAATTATTTTAGCGGATCAATTAGGTAGTGCAACCGATGTAGCTAATACAATGAGAATTGCAGAGTATAAAAAAATATCAGACGAATTCGGTATGCCTGGAGAATTTGCAGTGACTTCGACTAGTGCTGGTGACATGTTTCTTGGAGCTCTTTTGCCAGGTCTGGTTCTTGTAGGTTTGTATATGTTGTATATTTTTATTTATGCAAGGTTTAAACCTAATGCCGCTCCACCCATACCCTATGAAGGAAAGTTTGATGCAGCATTTTGGTTAAAAGTTTTATTGATAATAATTCCACCTTTAGCTTTAATTTTTGCAGTTTTAGGTTCAATTCTTTTAGGTGTTGCAACAGTTAATCAGGCTGGAGCAATAGGAGCCATTGGTGCAACAATTATGGCTGGATATCGCCTCTCCAAAGGTAAAAAAAATGCTTATACGCCAATAATTGTTGCTTTTATTTCTTTAATAATAATTCTTATATTAAGCAGTTTTTTTAATTTAAATATAAAAAGTATAGAAAACAAACAAAGTTTAATAGCAATTTTAGTGACTATTTTTTTTGTTTTTTGTTTCTTATTTGCTATTGGATGGAGTTTTTGGAGAACTTTCAAAATTGATAATGTTTTAAAAAAAGTTGTTACAGATACATGTGTAACAACATCAATGGTATTTATAATTCTTCTTGGGGCGGCAATGTTAACTGCAGCGTTTCGTGCATTTGGTGGAGAAGAACTTGTAAGAGATTTTTTACAGGAATTACCAGGAGGTTTTTGGACACAATTTATTGTTGTGATGGCAGTAATTTTTTTATTAGGTTTTTTTCTTGATTTTATTGAAATTGCAGTTGTGGTCGTTCCTATTATTGCGCCAATTCTATTGGCCGATCCATCAGCGAATATTACCGCAGTTTGGTTAGGTGTGATGATTGGTGTTAATATGCAAACCTCATTTTTAACTCCACCATTTGGATTTTCTTTATTTTATCTTAAAGGCGTTGCTCCAAAATCTGTTACTACTATTGATATTTGGAAAGGTGCGACTCCATTTATTATATTGCAATTAATTGGCTTAGGAATTGTTGGATTTTATCCTACGTTGGTAAACTATTTACCTAATCGGACTTATTTAACATCAGATGTCGCTCCACCTGCAAAGAATCCTAGGCTACAATACTGTTTGCAAGAATATAAATTTTTAAATTATAAAAATAATGAAACTGAATTAAGAAATCATATTTCAAACGCTCAATTATTGAATATTGATTATATTCCAGAGGACAAAACTGAAATTTTTCGTTCACATTTTGCAAAGGCTTTACTAACTTTTGATTTAGTGAACAATGTGAGAAAAAGCGAAACCGAATATAATTTGTTCGCAAAAGACTATAAATCTCTTCATTTCAAAGTAAGAAAAATTCAAAAAAAATTGCTTAAAATAGATAGTAAAATAAAAAAATTAGAATCTGATTTAAGAAATTTGGATAAAGATGACCTTTCAAATGAAAAAGACAAGATTGAAAAAGAAATCAACGATTTAAAATCTGAAAAAACTAAAATAGAAGAAAATATTCCTCAGAATTGGAATGAGCAAAATATGAAATATAAAAATTTTGCTAAAAATAAAAATATTT
>QOAB01000132.1 GCA_003978285.1 Candidatus Thioglobus sp. | reverse complement strand
AGCGAGATGAGTAACAATCCAGATCGTGTGGGTAAAACTTATGATGCAATTTTGACTGAGAAGTTGTGTACCACTGAGCAAACACTTTATCGCCGTGGTAATTTCATGGGCACTTGGGATCAAGTTTTAGTTAACTCCTTGCGTGAAGAGCACAGTGCAGACTTTGCTATGTCAGCTGGTGTACGTTGGGGAACATCAGTGCCAGCAGGCCATGATGTCACCATGGAAGACTTAATGACGAATACTTCGATGACTTATGGTGAAACCTATGTGAGTGAGCTTAAAGGTGCGCAACTCAAAGACATCTTAGAAGGTATTGCTGAAAATTTATTTGTACAAGATCCGTACTTACAATCGGGTGGCGACATGGTACGAATGGGTGGTATGGATTACACCATTGATCCTGCAGCAGGCTTAGGTGAGCGTATTAGTGAAATGAAAGATGACGAAGGCACACCAATTGATCCTAACAAATCGTATAAAGTATCAGGCTGGGCGCAAGTAGGCAGTATTGGTAATGGACGTTTAATGTGGGATGTGGCAGCAGATTATTTGCGCAAGCAAAAACACCTTAACTTGTCTAAGGTAAACCATCCAACCATTAAGGGTGTGAAAGATAACCCAGGTATTGAGAATTACGATGGTGAGTTAATTTAAACGTTAATAACAAGACAATCAAACCCCGCTAGTCGGGGTTTTTTATTATGAGATTATTTCTAACCTTATTATTATTGTTAAGCTCGTTTGTAAAAGCGGATGTGGTTAAGCCTGCGCTAATAGAAATATCAATCTTTGAAGGTAAAACGCTTGAAGTTGAGATCGATCTAAGTCTTGAAGCGGCAATGACCGGTATTGGCACTCAATACAAAAAAACCACCGATGCACCAAACTCAGCCCATTATGATGAGCTAAGAGCGCTCGAACCCGATGTGTTACGTAAACGTTTTAAAGATTTTGAAACTGAATTTTTAAACAGTCTTGAATTGAGTATTAATGGTCAGACCCAAGTATTGACGTTAAGTCATGCAAAAATTGACATTATTGGTTATAAAAAACGACCGAGAAAAACCATTTTGACTTACCAAGTAAAACTCAGCGAATGGCCAAAAACATTGGCTTGGCAATATGGGAAGATCTATGGTGATAGTGCGCTACGTTGGCAAATGTATAAAAAGGATGAATATAATTGGAGTCAGTGGCAATGGCTACGTAACGGAAAACCCAGTAGTGTGATTGACATCAACCATCCAGAACCACTCAGCACTACCCAACGCTTCTTGCAATTTACTTCGATTGGATTTGATCATGTGATTCCTAAAGGTTGGGACCACATTTTGTTTATTGTGGGCATGGCGCTCTCATCACTTTTGTGGCGACAATTGCTTTTATTAGTTACCACTTTTACGTTAGCACATACGCTTACGCTGGGTTTGGCAATGGTTGGCGTGGTAGAAGTATCAGCACGCATTGTTGAACCACTGATTGCTTTTTCTATTGTTTATGTGGCGATTGAGAATTTGATGACGCATCAATCCATCAAGCGTAAAAGTATTGTTGTATTTTTATTTGGTCTAATTCATGGTTTAGGTTTTGCCACCATGCTTAAAGAATTTGAAATGTCACCTGATTCTTTTGTAACCACCTTGATTGGTTTTAACGTGGGCGTAGAGTTGGCACAAATTGTTATTGTGTTAGGTGTGGTCAGTGTGTTGTTGATTCTACGCAGACTGAAACTTAATTATCGGCAGTTGGCAGTTGTGCCAACTTCAATACTGATCGCACTGATTGGATTTTGGTGGGGTATAGAGAGATTGATTAATTAGCAATTACAAGTATTTTTTCTTTTTGCGAGGCGGGTTTTATAAATATGAAGGGCGTGTAGTAAATCTACACAACTAAGTATTTGTAAAATCCAACGAAGTCAGAAAGGGAAAAGACGTCGAAATTTAGATAATCTTGGCTTGCATTAGCGTATGCGTATTAATGGCGCCAACCACTTGATTGTTGTTATCAACCACCGGCAGAGAATTAAGGTTGAATTCGTCCATTATTTGCACCGCAACCACGGCGGGCTTGTCTGCCGATATTGATTTGCAATTAGCCGTCATGACATCACCAATCGTGAGTGATTGAATATCACTATGAGCCTCCAATACACGTCTCAAATCACCATCAGTAAAAATACCTAATAGAGTGCCATTGTCAGTAATTAGTACCATTCCGAGTTTCTTCTGACTCATTACCAGTAGTGCATCTAGCAGCTTGGTGTCAGTATTTACCGTTGGAATGTCATCACCGGCCTTCATAATGTTTTTAACAAAAGTGAGTAAGCGTCTGCCGAGTGCACCAGATGGGTGAGACCTGGCAAAGTCATCAGGACTAAAGCCTTTGTCAGTCAGTAAGCTAACGGCTAGTGCATCACCCATGGTTAATGCGACTGTGGTGCTTGAGGTGGGCGCTAAATTATGTGGACAAGCTTCTTTTTCAACACTCACATCAAGATGTACGTTACAAACACCACCAATTGAAGAATTGGCATTACCTGTCATCCCAATAATCGGCACGCCAAGGCGTTGAATCACAGGCACTAAAGTCATAATTTCGTCTGATTCGCCAGAGTAAGAAATACAAATCACCACATCGCCTTCAGTAATCATGCCCAAATCACCGTGGCCGGCTTCACCCGGATGCACAGCAAAAGCTGGTGTACCAGTTGAGGCAAAGGTTGCTGCAATTTTGTTACCAATATGGCCAGACTTACCCATACCAATTAAAACCACTTTGCCTGTACAGTTTTGAATTAATTGGCACGCATCAACAAAACTTTGATCAAGTCTATTGGCTAACTGGGTAACAGCTTGCGCTTCAGTAAGGATAACTTCTTTGGCAGATTGTAAGAGTGAGTTTGACATGCGTCTTAAGTTTAGTTGATATAATGATTGATTTTATCGATAACTAGAGTCAATGGGCAAAGAAAAAATCAAAATTTTATTTGTGTGTATGGGTAATATTTGCCGCTCACCAACAGCTGAAGGCACCTTTAGGTCGCAAGTAGAAAAGCGTGATGTTGAGGATTTGTTTGAAATTGATTCTGCTGGCACACATGCTTATCATATTAATGAGCAACCAGATTCTCGCTCGCAATTATCGGCACGTAAATTTGGGGTTGATTTATCTGATCAGAGTGGGCGCCAAGTGCACGAGTCTGATTTTTATCATTACGATTATATCTTTGCCATGGATGCCTCAAATTTAGCCGACCTTCAGTTTATCTGCCCAGATGAGCATCAACATAAGCTTTCTTTGATGTTAGATAATATTCCTAAAAATAATGGAAAAAGCGTACCCGACCCTTATTTTGAAGGACGCTTTGACGATGTCTTTGAGATGCTCAATCGTGCCAGTGGATTTTTGCTTGAAACCCTGTTAAAAAAAGTATAAATCTTGTTGACATAGACGCACCTTCCACAGTATAATTCACCCCTTTATTGCCCCCGAAAAAACAGTGGGCGATTAATACTTTAAATAATTTAAAAGCATTTCGGAGAAATTGTATTTATGTCAACAGTTAACCAATTGGTACGCAAACCACGTAAGAAAAAGGTTGTTAAAAGTGGTGTACCGGCACTAGACAGCTGCCCACAAAAACGTGGCGTTTGTACTCGTGTATACACAACCACACCTAAAAAGCCTAACTCAGCATTGCGTAAAGTTGCTCGTGTCAGACTAACAAACGCAGCTGAAGTAACAACGTACATTGGTGGTGAAGGCCACAATCTACAAGAGCACTCGGTCATTTTGATTCGTGGCGGTCGTGTTAAAGATTTACCAGGTGTTCGTTACCACACAGTTCGTGGTGCGTTAGACACGGTTGGTGTTGATGGTAGAATGCAAGGTCGTTCTAAGTATGGCACTAAGAAGCCTAAGAAATAACAACAATTTAAAATAAGAGAAACACTATGAGAAGAAGATCCGCCCCTAAAAGAGAAATCCTACCAGACCCAAAGTTTGGTGATTTAGTATTGGCTAAGTTTGTAAACATCTTAATGTTAGATGGTAAGAAATCTGTAGCTGAGAAGA
>QOAB01000118.1 GCA_003978285.1 Candidatus Thioglobus sp. | reverse complement strand
TACAATTGTGGTGACAACATGAATACAACCCTTAAATTAGCAGCATTAATTTTAGTCATTATCGGCTTATCTTCTTGTGGAAAAATGGGTGAATTAGAGCCAGTCAAGGCTGAGGCAGTTGCTATGAAAATCAGCACAACAACTCAAGTCGATATTACCTAAGTTTAAAAATATCTATTTTTTACGATCTTGAGCTTTTCTTATAAAAATCAAATATTACAGGCTGAATCTGTTGCGATAACAGATTTAATGGAGACTTACGGCTCACCACTCTATGTTTATTCCCAAACAGATATTGAGAATAACTGGCGTGAGTTCGATGCAGCATTCGGTAGCCATCCACATTTGGTTTGTTACGCGGTTAAAGCTAATTCAAACTTAGCGGTACTCAACACATTGGCCAAAATTGGTGCGGGCTTTGATATCGTATCTGAGGGAGAATTAGAGCGTGTATTGGCAGCTGGTGGACAGGCAAACCGTTGTGTATTTTCAGGCGTGGCTAAAACAGCTCGTGAGATTAAACGTGCATTAGAAGTAGGCGTACGTTGTTTTAATGTTGAATCAGCTTCTGAGTTAGACAGAATTGAATCAGTGGCACAATCGTTAAATACGCAAGCGCCAATCTCTATTCGTATTAATCCAAATGTTGATGCAAAGACACATCCTTATATCTCTACTGGCTTAAAAGAAAATAAGTTTGGTGTGGATATTGATGACGCCATTAATTTATATCAACAAGCAAATAATTCTAAGTATTTGAACGTGCAAGGTCTTGATTGCCATATTGGCTCACAACTCACTGAAGTGTCTCCTTTTTTAGATGCGTTAGACAAGGTGTTAGAACTGGTTGATCAACTCAACCAGCAAGGTATTGCAATCGCGCATTTAGATTTAGGCGGCGGTGTCGGCATTCGATATGACGACGAGCAGACCATTGATATTAAAGCTTATGTTGAAGCAATGATTGCCAAAGTGGGTAATATTGAGATAATTTTAGAGCCTGGAAGATCAATTGTGGGAAATGCGGGTGTATTTATCACTAAAGTTGAATTTTTAAAGCAAAATTCTGATCATTCATTTGCCATCATTGATGGCGCAATGAATGATCTTTTACGCCCTAGTTTTTATAATGCCTATCATCAAGTCTTACCTGTTGATGAAAATGCTAATGGCATTCAGGCTAGTTGGGATTTAGTTGGGCCGATTTGTGAAACAGGTGATTTCTTAGCCAAAGGCAGAGAGTTAAGCTTGTCACAAGGTGATTATTTGGCACTTATGTCGGCTGGCGCTTATGGCTTTACCATGAGTTCAAATTACAATTCCCGTCCACGAGTGGCCGAGGTAATGGTTTCAGGCAATCAGCATAACTTAGTGCGTGAGCGTGAAACCATCCAAGATCTATTCAACAAGGAACACATAATCAATGAATAAACTAACAAACAATCAGAAGAAATTTTTAAGATCAATGGGCCACGCCCTAAAGCCTGTGGTGATGGTAGGACAACACGGCTTAAGTGAGTCAGTTTTAGCAGAGCTAGAATCAACCATGAGCAAACATGAGTTATTAAAAATTAAAATCCGTGCAGAAGGTCGTGATGAAAAACAACAAATGATTGATCAAATTGTAGAAGTATCACGCTCGCATTTGGTTCAGGTTATTGGAAATGTTATGGTAATTTACCGTGCATTTGATGAAGAGCCACAGATAATTCTGCCACGTAAGTAAGGCAATACCTCGTATGAAAATCGCCATTAGCGCAGCAGAAACTTCAGGTGACTTGCTTGGTGCTAAGCTGGTTGACTCACTTAGAAAGCACAATCCAAATATCGATATTGAAGGCCTAGCAGGTGAAAAAATGGTTGCTAGTGGTTGTCAGCAATTGTGGGATCAAAAATTGGTCAACGTTATGGGTTTTAGCGAAGTACTAAAAAAACTACCTTCTTTGTTGCGATTAAGAAAGACCATGATTGAGCATTTTTCTACTCAAAAACCAGCGGTGTTTATTGGGGTGGATGCGCCTGATTTTAATTTTGTCATTGAGAAAAAATTAAAATCCCAAGGCATTAAGACCGTCCATTTTATTTCCCCTTCTGTTTGGGCATGGCGTCAGAGCCGTATCAAAAAAATCAAACAATCAACCGATTTGGTGTTGTGTGTTTTCCCATTTGAGGTAGATTTTTATCAAAAAAACCAACAAAAAGCCTTGTTTGTAGGCCACCCATTGGCTCAAAGTTTGAGTCCAAGGCAAAATTACGTACCAACTAAAAATGTTGTTTTAATGCCAGGTTCACGCGAAGGTGAAGTCAAGCGATTATTGCCAGAGATGATAGTGGCAGCTAAATTAATGGCTGAGCAAGATCCTGAGTTGACTTTTCATTTGGTGCTGGCTAATGATGCGCTGCGCCGTTGGGCAGAGCAACAAACGCAGGGTTTAAAGCTAACCTTTTCATTGGGCGATGCGCATCAGCGTATAGCGCAGGCAGATTTGGTGTTAGTGGCATCAGGCACTGCAACTTTAGAAGTGGCGTTAATTGGCGTACCCATGGTGGTAGTTTATAAATTATCAGCCATCAGTTATTTTATTGCTTCGCGTTTATTGAAGAGCCCTTACACATCTTTACCCAATGTTATTGCCAACAAGCCGTTAGTGCCAGAGCTGATTCAAAAGGATGCGAATGGGGTAAATATCGCCCAACAGGCGATGCAAATTTTAAACAGTGACAACCAAATTTTGGTTGAAGAATTCAAAGCCATTCATGCGCAGTTAAAACACGATACGGATGATGAAGCAGCCAAAGCGATATTAGATTTGATTGGCGATTTACAGCAATCCTCATAGGCGAGTTTATGAGTGACCAAGTATTAAAAATAGTTAAGCAAGCATTAAATGAAGACATTGGTTCAGGTGATGTCTCAGCCAGTCTGCTACCTAATGCTCAGGTTGAAGCGCATATCATTGCTAGAGAGGCCGCCATTATTTTCGGTATTGACTACGCACAACATGCATTTTTACTGGTTGATGATTCAATTCAAATTAACTGGAAAATTGCTGATGGTAACCAAGTTGTTGAAAACCAAACTCTATGCACGCTGAGTGGCTTAGCTAGCTCTATTGTTTCGGCAGAGCGAGTAGCGCTTAATTTTTTACAGACTTTGAGTGCTACCGCCACACAAACACAGTCTCTAGTGGCTAAAATTGCACACACCAAGGCGCAACTGCTAGATACTCGTAAAACCTTACCTGGGCTTCGATTAGCACAGAAAAACGCGGTTAAATGCGGTGGCGGTGTGAATCATAGAATGGGTTTGTATGATTGCGTCATGCTTAAGGAAAATCATATTGCCGCAGCGGGCTCCATTAAGCATGCAGTGAAAACAGCGGTTGATCAATACCCAGATTTACCCTTGATTGTTGAAGTAGAGAGTTTGGAGCAATTACAGCAAGTGCTGGAGCTCGATCATATTACTCGAGCACTTTGCGATAATTTTTCAATCAACGATCTATCTAACGCGGTTAAATTAGCCAAAGGCAAGTTGCCATTAGAAGCATCTGGCAATATTGACGAGAATAATATTAGTGATGTTGCTGAAACAGGTGTTGATTATATTTCTACTGGCAGCATTACCAAAAATATTAATGCGATTGATTTGTCGCTAAGGTTTGGCTGAAGCAAAGAAGATTGGCGACAATAAGCTGTCTTTGGTGTTGTATTTAAGCGCCTTTCCATGTTCATCAACCACAGACCCGCCTGCGTTTTGCAAGATGCAAACCCCGGCTGCTGTATCCCATTCTGAACAAGGGCCAAACCTTGGGTAGTAGTCATAATGACCTTGTGCAATCTGACAAAATTTGAGCGCACTACCCAGCCGACTAATTTCATAATCAGCCTGATGACTAAGGTGGCTGGTTAGTTGTTCATTGTGAAATGAATGGTGTCCAATTACCACTTGGAGTGGGCTTGATGGTGCGTGAGTTTTTAAAGTAACTTCAACACCGTTTTGACGCTTAAAAGCCTGTCCATCGAGTGTGTAATAATGAATCTGATCTAATGGCGCATAAATCATGCCAAATATAGGTACATGGTCTTTGATATAAGCAATACAAATACAAAATTCACCCGTGTGTTCTAGAAAATCTCGTGTG
>QOAB01000131.1 GCA_003978285.1 Candidatus Thioglobus sp. | reverse complement strand
GGACTTAAGCCTTTTAACCACGCCTTACGCGCATGAATGATAAACGTATCACAGCCTGCTTGCTCAACCGTGGTAACAAAGTTAACCAATTCTTCATAACTCTCCATGTCATCAACACCAATACGAGACTTTAGAGTGATGGGTAAATCACTCGCTTGTTTCATGGCATCAACACATTCTGCCACTACTTGCGGCGTGTTCATCAAACAAGCACCGAAGCTTCCTGATTGCACTCTATCTGATGGACAGCCGGCATTAATATTTACTTCATCATAACCCCAATCTTGGGCAATCTTGGCACACTGTGCCATCTCGCTTGGATCACTACCACCCAATTGCAATACCAGCGGATGCTCATCTTCATGGTAGTCTAGTAAGCGCTTTTTATCACCATGTAAAATAGCCTTACTGGTAATCATCTCAGTGTAGAGTTGTGCTTGTTTTGACATTAGACGATAGAAATATCGACAATGTCGATCAGTCCAATCCATCATTGGCGCAACGCTAAATTTATGCGGATAGTTCATCGACTAAAGTCTGTATAACAAAATCAACACTACTAGCCACCACGGTTTCTCGATCACCTGAAAAGTGTTGAGTCTTAACGAAGTGCTTATCTTTAACGTAAAAACCAAAACACACCATGCCTACTGGCTTTTCTACTGTGCCACCTGTTGGGCCAGCGATACCGGTAATCGAGACAGCAATATCACTATGAGAATTTTGAATCACACCATTAACCATCTGAAAAGCTGTTTGTTCGCTCACAGCGCCAAACTGCTCTAAAATTTCAACATCAACATCAAGCATATCCATCTTTGCTTGATTACTATAGGTGATATAACCTCGATCAAAATAAGTAGATGAGCCTGAAACACTGGTTAATAAGGCAGACAAATTGCCACCTGTACAAGACTCTGCTACTGATAGAGTCAATGATTGATCGGTAAGGAGTTGACTTAAGGTTTGTATTTTCATTGTAATAATTTAAGGTGCGAGTGCCGCTTGTACAATCTCAAAAATATCATTCGATAAATCATCCGTGGCTAAAATAGCTTCTAGTTGTTGTTTTTGTAGTTCGCGTAATTCAGGCGTGTAACGCTTCCAGTGATTATAAATACTTACCAGTCGTGCCCCAATTTGCGGGTTAGAAGTGTTGAGCTTAATAATCACCTCGGTGAGTAATTCATAACCTTGCTGATTATGAAACCCAACAAAATTACTGGCAAAACTACCAATGACACTACGCAATCGATTCGGCGTGTTAAATGAAAATAATGCATGTTGCATTAATTGCTTGATATCATCCACCCCATTTCCAGCTGCCAATGCTTGAGCAGCAAACCACTTATCCATTACTTGGACATCATGCTGATAGAGTGTAAACATTTGTTGGATTACTTGATCCTGATGCGAATTATCAACTGACAATAAGGCGTTAAAAGCAGCCAGACGATCACTCATGCAATTGGCTGATTCAAACTGATGATAGGCTAGATCAAACTCACCTGCTTTAACCAAATAAGACAAACAGGTATTCTTTAATGATCGATTACCTACCGCTCCTGGTGTGAGTTCAAATACATCAGCAGTATTCAACCTATTGTAAATACTAAGCAAGACAGGTTTGAAACGCTGAACGATTTTATCAATAACCGCTTCTCGTTTTTGTCTGGCCTCAATAATATTAATCTCATCCATTTGCAAATGAATCAATCGCTCTGATGGCAAAGTCAATAATTCACTTATTAACGCGTTATCGGTTTCTTTAGTCAGAATATTTTCAAAAGCACTAAACAACGCACCTTCATCAATTTGCTCAGGATTAAGTATTAATGATGACCATAACGCTTGTGCATTATCCCAACGACTAAATGCATCAATATCATGCTCACATAAAAAGATTTTTTGCTCAGTCTTAAGATTTGAAGTCAGTTTAATAGGTGCTGAAAAACCACGCAACCAAGATGGTGTGGGTTCATTTTGAATATCTTTAAATTCAAACGTTTTTTGATTTTGATCTAACACCAAAATACCTTGTTCGATCTCTTCACCTCGTTGATTCATCAAACCATAACGGATCGGTAAATAGTAAGTGTGCTCACCTTCTTGTTTAAAAGTCGCTTTGTAAGTTTTTTGCTGGACATCGTACTCAGTGTTTACTTCAATTTCAGGCGTACCCGGCTGTGAATACCAAGCCATGAAAGGTTTAAAATCAAAATCATTAGCATCACTCATCGCAGCAACAAAGTCATCAATCGTTACTGCTTGACCATCATGACGCTCAAAATAAAGCTTCATACCGCTTTGAAACCCTGCTTCACCCAAGAGCGTATGAATCATACGAATCACTTCAGCGCCTTTTTCATACACGGTATAGGTATAAAAATTATTCATCTCTATGTACGACTCTGGTCTTACTGGGTGTTTCATTGGTCCAGCATCTTCGGCAAATTGGAAAGTGCGTAAGCCATTCACATCTTCAATACGCTTGATCGATCGAGAATGCAAATCAGAAGTAAATTCCTGATCTCTAAAAACAGTTAACCCTTCTTTTAAGCTTAGTTGAAACCAATCTTGGCAAGTGACTCTATTGCCTGTCCAATTATGAAAATATTCATGTCCAATTACCGCCTCAACATTAATAAAATCTTTGTCAGTTGCTGTGTCTGGGTTAGCCAATACATAAGTAGAATTAAAAATATTAAGGCCTTTATTCTCCATTGCGCCCATATTGAAATCATCCACAGCAACAATCATATAAATATCTAAATCATACTCAAGGCCAAATCGCTGCTCATCCCATGCAAATGAGCGCTTGAGTGAATCCATCGCAAACTGGGTTTTGTCAATATTATGTGATTCAACATAAATCTTTAATGCAACTTCATTGCCACTGATGGTGGTGTAAGTATCTTCTAATACGGCAAAATCACCCGCCACTAAAGCAAACAAATAACAAGGCTTAAGGCTAGGGTCATGCCAGGTTACCTCACCTGGTTTTGAGCTGATCAAATTACCATTACTTAACAACACCGGGTAATGACTAGGATTAGCTTTGATATGCACGGTAAACACACTCAGCACATCAGGTCGATCAAGATAATAAGTGATTTGTCTAAATCCATGCGCCTCACATTGAGTACAGAAATTACCACTAGATTGATACAAACCATTCAGACTGGTGTTTTTTTCTGGATGAATGCGTGTGGTAATCTCCAGTATAAACTCATCTGCTAAATCACTAATTTCTAGCCCTTCATCAACCAACTGATAATTAGGCTGTACACCATCAATCAAAATCGAAATCAATTCTAAATTAACGCCATTTAAAAACAGGCTGGGTTCTTGGCTAGTCAGATTCGGGTTTTGGTAATAATGCACCTTGGATGAAACAATGGTTTCGTCTTCAGATAAGTCAAAACTCAGCTCTGTAGTGCGGATTAAATACGCACTCGGCTGATAATCCTTTCGATAAATTGCCTGGGGCTTTACAGTATTAATAACACAACTCCTAAAATTAATCGATAAACAACAAAAGGCATCAAGCCTATAGTGTCTAATAATTTAATAAAAAATACAACAGTAAAATAAGCACTAACGGCTGCAATTAGAAAACCTAACATTAACATAAGCCAATCAACCGATTGTGGTTGTTGATATAAATCAAAAATCATCAACATGGCTGAAAGTGTAATCACAGGGATGGATAATAAAAATGCAAATTGAGTGGACATCTGTCTAGACAAGCCAATTAACAATCCCGCAGTAATGGTAATACCAGAACGCGATGCACCTGGAATCAATGCCAATGCTTGCATACTTCCAATAAAACCAACATCTAGCCAGTCAATTGTTTTCCTTGTAGAAAGTCTTTTAGTATTCACCCAAATACCTAATCCTAGTAATAGACCAAATACTAATGTTGCATAGGCAATGACTTCGGTTGTACGTAGGGTTAACTCAATAGTATCTTTAAATGCCAAACCTACTAATCCTACCGGGATCGTGCCTAGCAGTATGCCCCATGCTAATTTAGATTCACCAACTGTTTGCACTTTAACAACGGAATGAAAAAAATCTGCGATTAAAGTTTTTATAATCAATCGATAATAAAACACAATAGCGCGGAGTGGGCCCAAATGCACCACCACATCAAACG
>QOAB01000011.1 GCA_003978285.1 Candidatus Thioglobus sp. | reverse complement strand
TATGATGGCTGATTCTGGTGCTCGTGGTTCTCCAGCACAGATGCGTCAGTTAGCCGGTATGCGTGGTCTAATGGCCAAGCCGGATGGATCGATCATTGAGACGCCAATTACCTCAAACTTCCGTGAAGGTTTGAATAACATGCAATACTTTATTTCAACACACGGTGCACGTAAAGGTCTAGCTGATACCGCACTAAAAACAGCAAACTCAGGTTACTTAACCCGTCGTTTGGTGGATGTTGGACAAGATTTAGTGGTTAATGAATTCGATTGTGGTACTGAAAATGGACTCATCAAGAAGGCCACCATTGAAGGCGGTAACATTGTACAAACACTTGGCGCTGCAGTGCTAGGTCGTGTGATGGCTGAAGATGTATTGCTGCCAGATTCAACTGAAGTATTTTTGACCAAAGGTCATTTAGTTACTTTAGAAGACAGAGATAAGATTAATCAGTTAGGTATTGAATCAATCAAAGCGCGCTCTACCATTACTTGTGACACTCGCTATGGCGTTTGTTCAGCATGTTATGGTAATGATATGGCTCGTGGACATCAGATTGGTGTTGGTGAAGCCGTTGGCGTTATCGCAGCGCAGTCTATTGGTGAGCCAGGTACACAGTTAACCATGCGTACGTTCCACATTGGTGGTGCAGCATCTGCATCAACAGCGATAAGTAGTGTCAACATCAATACAGACGGTGTAGCTCATTTAGAAGGCATGAAGTCAATCACTAACGCTAATGGCGACCTAGTGGTGATTTCTCGCTCGGCTGAAGTTACGATTCGTAATACCAGAGGTCAAGAAGTTGAGCGTTATAAGATTCCTTATGGTGCGATCGTTCATGTTCAAGATGGTGGCGCTGTTAAAGCAAAAGATAAGATTGCAGATTGGGATCCGCATACGCATCCAATTATTTCTGAGCAGTCAGGTCGCGTGGTTTTTGTTGATTTTGTTGAAGGTGTTACTGTTAACAAAAATACAGACCCATTAACCGGCTTAACTTTCTTCGAGATGATTGATGAAGCGGAAAGATCAGCAGCAGCGAAGGGCTTGAAACCACTGATTAAGATGGTGGATGAAAAAGATTCAGAGATGGTGTTATCAACGCATTACTTGCCTTCAACAGTGAAGATCAACCTAGAAGACAATCAAGTCATCACCGCAGGTGAAGTCTTGGCTAAGATTCCAAAGGATCAATCTAAGACCAGTGATATTACCGGTGGTCTACCACGTGTTGCTGACTTATTTGAAGCACGTAAAGCGAAAGATCATTCAATCCTTGCAGAAACATCCGGCGTCATTAGTTTTGGTAGCCCGACTAAATCTAAAGATCGTTTAATTATTACCTCGAAAGAGGGTGAAGCGACTGAGATGATGATCCATAAATGGCGTCAAATTAACGTTTTCGACGGTGAAACAGTTGAAAAAGGCGACGTGGTTTCTGATGGACCTTCTAATCCACACGATATCTTACGTTTGTTGGGTGTTGAAGCTCTGGCTAACTATGTGGTTAAAGAAGTGCAAAATGTTTACCGCCTACAAGGTGTAAATATTTCAGATAAGCACATTGAAGTCATTGTTAAGCAAATGCTACGTAAAGTTGAAGTGCTTGATGCAGGTGATTCTTCATTCGTTAATGGTGAAACTGCAGAGTATGCACGTGTTATCGATACTAATAAACAATTAGCAGCACAAGGTAAAGACCCAGTGGTTTACCAAAGACTGTTAATGGGTATTACCAAAGCATCATTAGCAACAGAATCGTTTATTTCTGCGGCGTCGTTCCAAGAAACAACACGCGTTTTAACCGAAGCTTCAACCACAGGTCGTGTCGATACATTGCAAGGCCTGAAAGAAAACGTGATTGTGGGTCGTTTGATTCCAGCAGGTACAGGTTTCAAGTATCATCAAGAGAAACGTGCCAAACGTGCTGAAAGCATCATGCAAACAGCCGATGCAGAAGCAGCGCTTTCAGCGCAGTTGAGTGAAGCAGAAGAGGCGACTGAAGGGTAACGTTACACTTTACTAATAAATAAAAAAACCGCATTCATAGCTGACTGCGGTTTTTTTTCGCCTGCGATTAAGACACACGTGCCATATCAACAACGCTTGGTATAAAATGCGATTATGAATAAAGCAAGTTTTGATCAACATGTGACCGATGGGTACAATCACATCCCCGTCTATAAAGCCGTTGCCATTGATACAGACACCGCATTAGGCCTATATTTAAAATTAGCCAACAATCCTTACTCTTATTTGTTTGAGTCGGTTCAAGGTGGTGAAAAATGGGGTCGTTACTCGATGATTGGTCTACATGCACAAACCGTTATTAAAGTGTTTGACCATGAAGTTCGCATTGAGCAAGAAGGTAAACTACTAGAATCAACCGAAGTAGAAGATCCATTGGCTTGGGTTGAGCAATATTTAGGTCAGTATAAAGTGCCAGAGTTAGACACCTTGCCAGATTTTAATGGCGGTTTGGTGGGTTACTTTGGTTATGAGATTATTCGCTATATCGAGCCTAGACTGTCTAACATCGACAAGCCTGATGAGCTCGGCGTGGCAGATATCTTGCTAATGGTATCAAACGATTTAGTGGTGTTTGACAACCTACTTAATCAAGCTTTTGTGATTACTCATATTGATCCAAGTAAACAAAGTTATGAGGATGCACTCAGCCGTTTAGACGAAATTACCAAGCAAATTGATCAGCCGTTAGAGTTGTCTAGCTATCAATCAGACCAAATTTCCGAGCATGATTTCACCTCAAGTTTTGGTGAAGAAAATTACAAAAACACGGTTAAAAAAATCCAGGAATACATTGTGGCGGGTGATGTGATGCAAGTGGTACCTTCACAACGACTCAGTTGTAAATTTAGCGCACCACCGGTGGAGCTGTATCGCCAACTTAGGCGTCTTAATCCGTCCCCTTATATGTATTACCTCAATTTAGATGATGTGGCAATTGTAGGCTCTTCACCAGAAATTCTAACTCGTGTCGATGGTGATAGGCGTGCAACCGTTCGCCCAATCGCTGGCACACGTTCTCGCGGTGCAACCGAAAAAGAAGACATAGCACTAGAGAAAGATTTATTAGCTGATGAAAAAGAAATTGCCGAGCATTTGATGCTGATTGATCTCGGCCGTAATGATCTTGGTCGTATTGCCAAAACAGGCACAGTCGAGCTCACAGACAAAATGTTTGTTGAGCGTTATTCACATGTAATGCACATTGTCTCAAACGTTGAATGTGAATTACAAGATAGCATGAGTGCCATCGATGTGCTCAAAGCAACCTTCCCAGCAGGCACACTGAGTGGCGCACCAAAAGTGCGTGCTATGGAGATTATCAATGAGGTTGAGCCGCTTAAACGTAATATATATTCGGGCGCCATTGGTTACTTGTCGTGGCATGGTTGTATGGATATGGCCATTGCCATACGCACAGCAGTGGTAAAGGACGAAACTCTTTACGTGCAAGCAGGCGCAGGCATTGTTTATGATTCGGTGCCACAATCAGAATGGGATGAAACCATGCACAAGGCCCGGGCACTGATTAAAGCGGCCGAACAAGTCTAGTTCAGTCTGAATTATAATCCTTATAAAGTACCTATGTCACACTGAACCCATCTATATTAGATAGTTTTAAAGGGGTTGCATTATTCTTTTTTTTAATTAAACTATGACCAGTAAGGTGTATAAATCTTATGCGAATTAATTTTTTATATAAAAATAAGAGGAGAGTAATATGAAGAAAACCATTTCTTCTATCTCAGCAGTTGTGACATTGGCGACGTTATTTATGATGCCAATGGAAGCAGGTGCTAAAGAGATGTCAGGCAAAGATCTTGCCTTTGATCGTAAGTTAGGTAATTGCCTAGCATGTCATTCAATTTCAGGTGGTGGACAGCCGGGTAATATCGGCCCACCGCTTGTTGCTATGCAGGCAAGGTTTCCAGACAGAGCTGTATTAAGAGCGCAAATCTGGGATGCAACTGCTAAAAATATAAATTCAATGATGCCTCCATTTGGCAGACACAAAGCGTTGTCTGAAAGCCAAATTGACAAAATCACTGATTACATTCATTCACTATAAATAAGGAGAAAATAATGAAAAGAAGATTATTTTTAAAAAGTGCAATGGCAGGTTCTGCAGTTGCAACGGCAGTAGGCGCAGGCTTACTAACACCATCAATGGTTTTTGCTAACTCAGCAGACTTTAAAGCTAAATC
>QOAB01000010.1 GCA_003978285.1 Candidatus Thioglobus sp. | reverse complement strand
GGTATTGGCGTGGTACGTGTATCAGGGTCACAATCAGGCGAAATCGCTCAAAAAATGTTAGGCCACATACCCAAAGCGCGTTATGCGCATTATGGTTCGTTTTTTAATCAAGAAGGCATTGAGATTGACAAGGGTGTGGCTTTATTTTTCCCAGGGCCGCATTCATTTACTGGTGAGGATGTACTTGAGCTTCAAGGTCATGGCGGTATCTTGGTGATGCGATCTTTGTTAGAATCAGCGATGGCATTAGGTGCAGTTGCTGCCGAGCCGGGTGAATTCTCAAAGCGTGCCTTTCTTAATGGCAAGATGGACTTGGTGCAAGCCGAGGCTGTGGCCGATATTATTGATGCCAGTTCCGAGCAGTCTGCCCGTTCGGCGCTCCGGTCTTTATCCGGTGAGTTTTCTAACCAAGTGAACGCATTGACCAAAGCATTGATTGAGCTACGCGTATTTGTAGAGGCGACCATTGATTTTTCTGATGAAGAAATTGACTTTTTAGCCTCTGGTGAGGTTAAATTAAAAATAGAGCAGATTGAAAACGACATCCAAAATATTTTAAGTTCTGCTGAACAAGGTGCCATTCTTAGGGAAGGCTTAACTATTGCCATTGCTGGCAAACCTAACGCCGGCAAGTCGTCTTTGCTAAATGCACTAACCCAAGTTCCTAGTGCGATTGTGACAGATATCGCCGGTACCACACGAGATGTTCTAAAGGAAACTATACATGTCAATGGCATGCCACTTAATATTATCGATACTGCAGGTCTACATATCAGTGAAGACAAAATAGAGCAAGAAGGCATCAAAAGAGCGCACTCTGAGATTGAGCGTGCCGATGTGGTTTTGATGGTGTTTGATGCACAAGACAAAACCCCAGATTTGTCGATTTTGCCAAGTGGCATAGAGGGGAAACCAATTATCTTAATTAAGAATAAGGTGGATTTAACGGGTGAATCAACCGGCATAACACATAGCGATGAACAAACTCAATTATCGCTTTCGGCCAAACAATCACAAGGGATTGATTTGTTGAGGCAAGAGCTATCGAATATTGCTGGTCTAAGTGATACCGGCGAAGGGGTGTTGTTAGCCAGAAAGCGTCATATTATCGCTCTAGAGTCTGCCCTAGACTCAACTCGTCATGCCCTAGACCAACTTAGCAATAATGCCAGTGAGTTGGTTGCTGAAGATTTGCGCCAAGCTGCCCAATACTTAGGTAGTATCACCGGTGAGTTCTCATCTGATGATTTGTTGGGTGAAATCTTCTCATCCTTCTGTATTGGTAAATAATTGATATTTATGGGCATTAAAACAAAATTTTATCTTTACTTGTTAGTTACCATTGCTTTATCGCCCCTATTGGTTAGTGAAGTGGTATTGGTTTATCAGTCACCTAATGGGCTAGATATCACCTTAGTAGTATTAATTTTGTTGATTTATTTGGGCCTATATCTTTCAATTCGTAAAGATTTTTTATTGCCATTTAGCGATTTACAAAAATGGGTCATTGATTACAATATTGACCAAAGTGCACGCCTTAATGATGAACAAAAAACCACATTCCAGCCAGTGGCGACAGCAATCAATCATCTGATTGAAGAAAATCAACATTTGTATGATGATATGGAAGATATTTTGCAAATGCAAATCCAGCGTCTCAGTCGGAAATCTGCCTCATTAGAAACACTCTACGGCGTTTCATCAAAACTTAATTCAATGCATTCCACTAAGGAATTATTTGAGCATTTCTTAGATATCTTTATAAATATGACGGGCGCTGCCTCTGGCGTAGTGCGCAGTTTGAGCGATGAAGGTGAGTTGTATTTGGTGGCCCAACGCGGTGTGATTGATAAAGAAGGGCAAATGATTAATGTACTTAGCAGCGATTGTTTCTGTGGCGAAGTGGCCATGGCACAAGATATCAACGTGCAGTTTAGCGTGCGTACTTGTGCTAAGTGTGTGGGTAACCAATCTGAAGCCAAAGCCAATGTCGGTACGATTTTCATTCCACTGAGATACCATGGAAAAACCCTAGGCGTGTTTAATCTATTCTTTGATACAGAACCATCATTAGCCTTTGATGAACGTGCATTATTAAAATCAATTGCAGACAATATCGCCATTGCACTTGACAAAGCTAGACTCGATGAAGAGACCAAACGCATGGCGCTTTCACAAGAACGCCTGTTTTTATCACAAGAGATCCACGACTCTTTGGCGCAAACAATTTATAGCTTAAAATTACAAGTGACTGTTTTAGATGATATGCTCAAACAAGGTGCCAAAGTTGAGGCGAGCGATAAGATTGCTAGTTTGCAGTTTAATATTACTCAGGCCAACCAAGAATTGCGAGAATTAATGTGTAATTTCCGTGTACCTCTAGACCCTAAAGGCATTGAGGTGTCATTAGAAAATTTGGTTAATCGGTTTAAAACCGAAGAAGGAGTGGCTACTTATCTACATATAGAGGGTAAGCTTAATTTTCCACCAGAAACAGAAATGCAAATTATGCGTATTACTCAAGAGGCATTGTCTAATATTCGTAAGCATGCCAAGGCGCGCAATGTACGAATTTTGCTCTCAGCTGAACCAAATTGCCAGTTATTGATAGAGGATGATGGCGTTGGTTTTAAAAAAGATCAGTTTGATACTGAGGTAATGGGGAATAATATCGGCATGAATATTATGAAAGAGCGAGCGAGTCAAATGGGTGCTAGTATTGAGATTGAATCTGAAGTTGATGAAGGCACTCGTGTGATTGTTTCGTTTAAGGAGTCATCATGAAGGTTTATATTATTGATGACCACGCCTTATTTCGTAATGGATTAATCTCTTTATTAGAATCAAGAAAGATTCACGCCAAAGCAGCCGCTTCGCCTGAGCAAGGACTGGAAGAAATCCCTACCTTGTTACTAGACATTATCTTATTAGATTTGCGCATGCCTACTATGTCAGGGATTGAAGTATTAAAAGCATTAAAAGAACAAGATGAGCAAACCCCGATTGTGATGCTAACCACCAGCACTGAAGAGCATGATTTACGTGACTGCCTTAAATACGGCGCCCAAGGTTACTTATTAAAAGACATGGATCCTGATGAGTTAGTCAATGCTTTAAATGAGATAGTAACAGGTTCTATTATAGTGGCACAAGACATGACTAATGTATTGGCTAAGGTGCTTAGAAATGAGTTAACCGACAATGAAGCGACCTTTGATTCGCTCACCAATCGAGAAAAGGAAGTGGCCTGTCAGGTGGCACATGGGTATAGCAATAAAGTTATCGCCAGAGAATTAGGCATTTCAGATGGTACGGTTAAATTACATGTGAAATCAATTTTGAAAAAACTCTCGCTCAGCTCCCGAGTTGAGGTGGCGGTAATGATCACTGAAAAAGGCTATTGTAGATAAAGATTATTCGATTATGGATGAATATCAAAGACTTGTTGTTGACGCATTAGCTTCAGTAGATGAAGTACTACCCTGGGATTTAGAAGAAGAAATAGAGAAAAACCCAGAGTTAATTGTATTAGATATTAGAGAATCAGATGAGTTTGAGATGATGCATATTAAAAGCTCACTTCATGTACCTAGAGGCGTATTAGAAGGCGCCTGTGTTTGGAACTATGATGACACCATTCCAGCATTGGCACAAAGCAGAGATCAAAATATTGTCGTGGTTTGTCGCTCAGGCAACCGTAGCGCATTGGCTGCGCTAACAATGCAACAAATGGGCTTTGAACAGGTTCGTTCACTCAAGTTAGGCATTAAAGGTTGGAATGATAACGATCTAGAAATGCTTAATAATCAAGGAGATATTGTCGATATTGATCAAATCGATGAATGGCTAAATAGAGCAGTGCCTGAGGACAAATTAAAGCCTTGATTTCTGCTCTGCAAATTAATTTATAAAAAAAGAAGAATAGTGCTTGACGCACATAAAATTCAACGTATAATTCACTCCTTTCACCGAGACAGAAAAATAAAAGTTTCTGGACACGGTAGCTCTTTAAAAATATATCAAACAACTTGTGTGGGCACTCGTACAATAAAAATTGTGCAGTGCACACGAAACAATTGCATTTATTTGTGATTGTTCCGACAAAACAAAAGCAAAATCAGCTTTTAAAAAAATTGAACGCAAAGCGCATTTATTTATAAATGTTGCCAATGTTCTAAATAGTTAGAATTAAACTGAAGAGTTTGATCCTGGCTCAGATTGAACGCTGGCGGTATG
>QOAB01000002.1 GCA_003978285.1 Candidatus Thioglobus sp. | reverse complement strand
ATTGAAGCCAGTTTAAGGCGTATTGCACAATATGATCACTGGTCGCAAACCATTCGCCGCTCCATTCTTCCTGATTCCAAGGCAGATTTACTGCTTTTTGGTAATGCTGAGCGCGCCGTCGTTGAGGTTGCACATCGGGTTGCGGCGGGTGAAGATATTAAGAAAATCACCGATATTCGTGGCACGGCTTTTATGCGCCAAGGAATTCCCGAGGGCTGGACGGTTTTAGATTCAAGCGAAATTGATACTGATAAAAGTCTGGTTCATCCACAAACGGACCCTTATGCAGATACATCCGCCAAGGATAAGCAGGGTTGTGGAGATAAGAATAACCAGGCCAAGCCTAGTAAAATTGATCCCAATCAGGGGGCGGTTCAGGTTATCGATTTTGACCATCGCACTAAAGGTTTAAAGCGAGAAAGTACGGTTATCCGTCTGCCTTCTTTTGAACAAGTGGCAAAAGACCGCTATTTATATGCACACACGTCACGTGTCTTTCATCTAGAAACAAATCCGGGTAATGCTAGAGCTTTAGTACAACGTCATGGTGAGCGTGATGTTTGGTTAAATCCACCGCCGATCCCCTTGTCCATGGAGGAATTCGATAGCGTGTTTGAATTACCTTATACGCGCAAACCGCATCCTGCTTATGGCAAGCTGAAAATTCCTGCTTTTGACATGATTCGTTTTTCAATTAATATTATGCGTGGCTGTTTTGGTGGCTGTACTTTTTGTTCTATTACCGAGCATGAGGGGCGCATTATTCAGAGTCGCTCTGAAGACTCAGTGATTCGTGAAATTGAAACCATTCGCGATACAGATGAAGATTTTAAAGGTAATATTTCCGACCTTGGTGGTCCAACGGCTAATATGTACCGCCTGCAATGCAAAGATCCAAAAATAGAAACCGCTTGTCGTCGTCTGTCCTGTGTCTATCCTGGTATTTGCCCTAATCTGGGAACAGATCATAAGCCACTAACTAAATTGTACCGACGTGCACGTAATCTAAAAGGTATTAAGCGTATTTTTATTGCTTCAGGTTTACGCTATGACTTGGCTGTGCGTGATCCTGAATACATCAAAGAATTGGTTACCCATCATGTGGGTGGACGTTTAAAAATTGCACCTGAACATACTGAAGAAAATACCTTGTCAAAAATGATGAAGCCAGGTATTGGCTCTTATCATCAATTTAAAAAACTGTTTGATCGCTATTCTAAGCAGGCAGGAAAAGAGCAATATTTAATCCCTTATTTTATTTCCTCTCACCCAGGAACTAGTGATGAGGATATGCTGAGTCTAGCGCTTTGGTTGAAACGTAATGACTTCAAGCCGGATCAAGTTCAAGCTTTCATCCCGACACCATTAGCAATTGCCTCTGCAATGTATCACACTGAATTGAATCCACTGAAGAAAATTACTCGACAATCAGAATCGGTAAAAACCCCGCGTAGTGGACAACAACGAAAATTGCATAAAGCTTTTTTACGCTACCATGATCCTAAAAACTGGGACGTATTACGAAAGGCGTTAAAGCGAATGGGACGCAGTGACTTAATAGGTAATGGAGAGGAGTGTTTGGTGCCTTACTTTAGAGCAGGCAATACACTAAAACTGCAACATTCACGAAAAAATAATAATGACTTTCATCACCGTATTTCTGTAAAAAAGGTAAAAAAGTATTAGGTTAATTTTCAACGATTAAGTTTACCGGTGCCAATCATGATCGCGTTTAATTTGGTTAAACCTAATTTCACTTTGGCGAGTTCTTTCCATCATTTGCTGAGATCTTTGTTCGTACCATTCATAAGGTTTAACTCTATCTTCAAAGTTATTATTAGATACTTTACTGACTGGAAAGCTGTGAGTAGAATTTGGAGATGCGTGGAGTGTTGGACTAATCAATATTACGATTGTTGAGAGAATTTTTGATATTATATGTTTCATTTTTATGATGGTATTAACAAGATGCTTTATGAGCCAATATACACCTTAAAAAATGAAATGGCATGCTTTTTTGAAGTTAAACACTGCCGAGCCGAGTAACAGCTTGTTTGATATTTTCCATACTGGTGGCAAACGAGAAGCGTACATAGCCTGGCGCACCAAAGGCTGAACCCGGTACTAGGGCAATATTTAGCTCTTCTAAGCAATAAGTTGAAAACTCAACATCGTCTTTGAGTCCTAGACGTTTAATCAGACCTTCAACTCTAGGAAAAGAATAAAAAGCACCTTGTGATCTTGGGCATTCAACGCCATCAATGGCGTTTAGCGCATTAACGATATATTCATGCCTTTCTTCAAAAGCAGACACCATGGTGCCAATAATGCTTTGATCACCATTTAAGGCTTCTAATGCGGCTGCTTGAGCGATTGAACAAGGGTTAGAGGTTGATTGACCTTGAATTTTTTTCATGGCCTTAATGATAATTTCTGGGCCTGCACCATAACCAATGCGCCAGCCTGTCATCGCATAACCTTTGGAAACGCCATTAAGGATGATGGTGCGATCTTTAAGTGAGGTGTCAGCCATGACGATATTAACAAAGTCATCATTGCCCCAGCGAATGTGCTCGTAAATATCATCAGTGATAATAAGTACGTGAGGGTGTTTTTTAAGTACAGCTGCTAATGCCAATAATTCATCTTTTGTGTAAACCGCACCTGTTGGATTGGAAGGGCTGTTCATTACAAATAATTTAGTATTGTTGGTAATGCTAGCTTCTAATTGCTCGGGCGTGATTTTAAAATCTTGCTCTAAACCTGTTTCAACAACAACTGGTGTGGCATCAGCCAAAATCACCATGTCGGGATAACTTACCCAGTAAGGAGCTGGAATGATAACTTCGTCGCCTTTATCTAAAACCGCTTGGCAGAGGTTATAAAAGACTTGTTTGCCACCGGATGAAACCATCACTTCGGTAGTTGAGTAGTCTAGGTTGTTCTCGCGTTTAAATTTGTCGATAATGGCGTTTTTAAGATCTGGCGTACCGTCAACAGCAGTGTAGCGAGTTTGCCCGTTTTTAATGGCATCAATGCCTGCTTGCTGGATATTTACTGGTGTATCAAAGTCAGGTTCGCCTGATCCCATGGGTACAATTTGAATGCCTTGAGCTTTGAGTTCATTGGCTTTTGCAGTAACCGCAAGTGTGGCTGAAGGTTTTACTTTTCCAACCCGATCCGAAAGAATTGTCATTGTCTTTTAAATTGTTTAAAATCGAAGGTTTTATGTTAATGAAAAATCATACGTAGTGGGTAAAAAATTTCAACTAGAATCGCAATTTTCTCCATCTGGAGATCAACCAAAAGCTATTAAGGCTTTAGTGGATGGTGTGAATGCGGGTGAGAAGTTTCAAACGCTACTTGGCGTAACGGGCTCAGGCAAGACGTTCACTCTGGCGAATGTGATTAAGCAGACTAAGCGTGCCAGTTTGATTATGGCGCCCAATAAGACATTAGCAGCGCAACTGTACAGTGAGATGAAAGAGTTCTTCCCTAATAACGCGGTGGAATATTTTGTCTCTTATTATGATTATTACCAGCCAGAAGCCTATGTACCGGCGAGTGATACTTATATTGAAAAAGATTCCTCAATCAACGAGCAGATCGAGCAAATGCGTCTGTCTGCCACCAAGGCTTTGCTTGAGCGCGATGACGTTATTATTATTGCCAGTGTTTCAGCAATTTATGGTTTGGGCGATCCTGATAGTTACATGAAAATGCTATTGCATTTAAGTGTGGGTGAGGTGACCAATCAGCGAGAAATACTCTCGCGCTTATCACAAATGCAATACACACGTAATGATGTCACCTTGATGCGCGGGCATTTTAGAGTTAAGGGTGAGGTGATTGATATCTTCCCAGCGGATTCTGAAGAGCAGGCCATCCGTATTGAAATGTTTGACGATGAGATTGAAGCGATTTATTGGTTTGACCCTTTAACGGGTGAAAAGCTTAAATCTTTGCAACGTATTACTATTTACCCGCAAACGCACTACGTTACTCCCAAGTCTAAAGTCCTGAATACCTTAGACGATATCAAGGCTGAGCTTAAAGTGCGACGTAAAGAATTGTTATCAATGAATAAACTGGTAGAAGAGCAGCGTTTAACTCAGCGTGTACAAATGGATATTGAGATGATGCGTGAGCTGGGTTATTGCAATGGTATTGAAAATTATTCACGTTATCTATCCGGTAGAAAGCCTGGTGAAGCGCCACCAACGTTGATGGATTATCTGCCTGATAACG
>QOAB01000054.1 GCA_003978285.1 Candidatus Thioglobus sp. | reverse complement strand
AATACACGAATGTACGCTAGTCATATGTTGCTGTAATGGGCTGATTGGTGATTTCCCAAATAGGCCGTCAATAATACTTTTCGCCATCTTCTCTTCCTCTTTTTATTGCTTTTATTTTCTTCTATGTTCTAAGTGCGAATTTTCAATAAATACAACCGCGTGTCAAGCCTTATTTAGGATTTTTTTTAAGGTTTAAATTCTTCATCATCTTCATCAAACAAAATACGCTGACCTTCGCCTTCTAAATCTTCATACTGACCGCTCTTAACCCCCATTATTAATAGAGCTACCAGCACCACACCTACAAAAATCATACTTGGAATTAACCAATAAATTACATCCATTTTTGCCTCTCAATTAGTTTCATTGACCCATATTAACACAATTAATTTACTTAAATTTCTAGGATTTTTTTGAAATTTAACTCAAAAATAACCAACAACTCTATTTCTTTGATGTTTTACTCCCTACGTTATTTAAAATCATCAATGAGGCAATCGTCATCACAACGCCAATAACAGTAGTTAATTCTAAAGATTCATCCAACATAATCATACTTAACCCAATCGCAAAAAATGGCACTAAAAAAGTGAACACACTGCCCTTGTTTGACCCCAGTTTTTGAATGCCTAAAAAATAAACCGTCGTCGCAAAGGTGGTAGAACCCACAGCCAAAAATATAAATCCGGCCCAAAAAGTTTGATCCATCGCAAAAATAGAACCACTACTTGGGTTAAAAAATACTAGCCAATCAATCAATGTGGCAAATAAGTAAATATAAAAACTCAGCACCACCGGATGAATAGATTTTGTATAGGCGGTAGCAATAGACATTAACGCCCAACACAGTGCTGCCCACAGCAAATACACATTTGATATATTAAAAATTTGTTCAACTTCAAAAGTCCAAACCTTAATCATAGTGGCGACGCCAATAACACCGAGTGTTAAAGCCAGCCAATCTCTTATTTCTGGTCTTTTCTGCCGACTCAATAACATCAGCACGTAAACAATAATCGGCATTAACGTCGTCACCAACGCCCCTGCCAATCCCGCTGTACCGTGCTTGGTTCCTAAGAAAAATAGCTTGGTATAAAAAATCAACAACACGCCGATGACAATGGCCAGTAATAAATTTTTCAATTCTATTTTGAATGATAACTTTAGCCAATACAAAATAGGTAGCATCGTTAAAACCGTTAACGCATAACGATAAGTCACTAACTCATGTTCGGTAATATAATTTGAGAGTATTTTGGCAATTGGCCATGAAACACCCCAGCCTAGCATTGCCAAGGTCATCCACAAAAATAATTTACGGTCGGTCATCATAACAACCCCAATAATATGCCTGCAACTATCATCACAATGCCCGTTATTTGATTGATACGTACATCCATACCTGGCTTGGTAAACCACTGTTTAATACGAACCACTGCAATATTAATCAAACTAATACCTAATATTAAGCCCATGCTAACCGTAGACAGTATCTCTAATGCGTGAGTAAAAGTAACTTGCGATAGGTTGATAAATACTGGCAAAACAGCGATATAAAAAATGATAACTTTTGGGTTGGTTGATGCAATCAACAATCCTGTTAAAAATTCTTTAACATTAGTCTTGTGGCTCGCATAAAAGCCCAATTTGACTTTGTGCGCATTCCAAGCGTTAACACCTAAATAAATTAAATACAGCCCGCCAAAAATCTTAATATAACCCATGATCGGCATGATTGCTTCTGAAAATAAATCCAGTGAAAAAATAACAATAGATAAATAAATTAGATCGCCCAACACCAAACCTAACGACAAATAAAAAGCTGGCATAAAACCTTGTGATAGACTTTTTGCAAAAACCGCTAAAGTGCCTGGCCCAGGTGTAATTACAAATATAAATGCAATTAAAAAGAGTGACAAAAATTGTGGAGCATCCATGACTCAATATAATGCCACAAAAATATCTATTGATACAACTACATCTGAACCAAAAACATATAAAGAAGTGTTCCAGTGAATATACTAATCAACGGGTTACCTTTCCAGACATGGATTGCGATAGTGACGGTAGCAGATAAAACTGTGTAAAGACCAATATCACTTGAAAAATTCACATCTTTCAAAACATACACAACCAAAATACTCATGATCATCGGCGGTGTATATTTAGCAATATAGTTCATCGTTGGGTGATTGCTACGGCCATGAAAAAATAAAAATGGCATAATTCTGGTAGCAAATGTTGCTATTGTCATCACTAAAATAACCGTCAAAATATATTCTGTACTATTCATGTCGATTTTCCAAAAAATTAGTAATGATTAACAAAGTGACAGACAATGCGATACTGCCTAGTAACATTTGATCTGAGAATAAATATAAAGCAACAATTGAAGAAAAAGCCGCAATCACAAATGGCAATGGTTTTCTTATTTGTTTCCATTGCTCTATAACCAAAACGACAAACAATGCGGTCAATGTAAATTCCATGCCTTGCGTATTAATACTAAAAGAACTGCCAATCACAGCCCCTATTGTGCAGCTAATAACCCAATAACTATGATTCAAAGCGGTAATAATAAAAAATTGCCGCTCTTTCGAAGTGTCGTCTTTAAGATCAATTGTCGTCACTAGAGAATAAGTTTCATCCGTCAGACCAAAGGCAAGATATATCTTTTTTAAACCCCAGTCGCCATAACTATTTAACATAGATAGGCCATAGAATATATGCCTAGAATTTATTAAAAAAGTAGAGATGGCAATTTCAGTTAAACCCACACCTGCAGCTAACAACCCAACAATCATAAATTGTGCTGTACCGGCATAAACAAAAAATGCCATTAACGTTGCTAAGTACCAAGGATAACCCAAATCTTGGAACAACATGCCGAATGCTATTCCTAGTGGAATATATCCAAATAACACAGGGAAAGTGCTTTTAACAACGCCTTGCATCATAAATTTAAAGAAAGTAGTGTAAGTAAGTCCATCTGCTATAATTTCAAATATTATTACTATGAATTTTAACGCGATATGAATTTAGATTACCTTGATTTTGAACAACCCATTGCCGACTTAGAAGGCAAGATTCAAGCGCTTTGTAATATTAAAGATAAAGCCGATATTGTTAAAGAGATGGAAATGTTAAAAGTCAAAAGTGGCGCGCTAACTAAAAAGATATTTTCATCACTGAGTGATTGGCAAGTATCTCAATTGGCTAGACACCCACAACGCCTTTACACGCTTGACTATATCCATGACGTATTTGACGAATTCACCGAGTTACATGGTGACCGTGCGTATGGTGACGACTATGCTATTGTCGGTGGTATTGCCAAGTTAGATGGTCAAAGTGTAATGTTTATTGGCCAGCAAAAAGGCCGAACAACAAAAGACAAAATCAAATATAACTTTGGCATGCCACGTCCAGAAGGCTACCGAAAAGCACTACGTTTAATGAAAATGGCTGAAAAGTTCTCAATGCCAATCATTACCTTTATTGATACGCCTGGCGCCTACCCTGGTATTGGTGCAGAAGAACGTGGTCAATCTGAAGCAATTGCAAGAAATCTATTCGAGATGTCAACACTCGCTACCCCAATTATTTCTGTGGTGATTGGTGAAGGCGGTTCAGGTGGTGCGCTCGCCATTGGTGTGGCTGATGTGATGATGATGTTTGAATACTCAATCTATTCAGTCATCTCACCAGAAGGTTGTGCTTCTATTTTGTACAAAGATGCTGCCAAGGCTAACTTGGCAGCAGAATCGCTCAAACTTACCAGCAAGCATCTTAAAAAAGAAAACTTGGTTGATGTGATTATCGCTGAACCGTTAGGTGGTATTCATCGAGATCCTGACGAGGCTCGTAGATTACTCAAAGATGCTTTGAAGCAACAACTAACCATAGTTGGAAAAATGACCACGGATCAGCTGGTGCAAGCTCGAGCAGAAAAACTTTTAAGTTTTGGAAAATTTAAAGAATAAAGACCTCTCTCTTGAAGGCAAGAACATTGTTGTTGCCTTAAGTGGTGGTATCGACTCGGTTGTTCTGTTGCATTATCTGCACGCACATTATCCAGACGATTGTCGCGCCATTCATTGCAATCACCATCTTTCAAAACATTGCGATGAGTGGGATGAGTTTTGCAAAAACTTATGTAACAAACTAAGCATTCCTTATTCAAATGTTGATATATTCATCGAAAATGAGTCTAACTTAGAAGAAAATGCACGTAAAAAACGCTATCATTCATTGTCATCTGATTTAAAAGAAAACGAAGTATTGTGTACAGCACACCATCA
>QOAB01000074.1 GCA_003978285.1 Candidatus Thioglobus sp. | reverse complement strand
TAAACGCCATATCTTCTCGCCTTAATCATTACCATTCTTTGGTAATAATTAATTAAGCTGTCATGGTTAAGTGCAATATCAAAAATTTGCCACTTGCTAGTAGATTGACTCTTATGAAACGATAAATCAAGATTAAAGCCAAATCTAGAGTAGCCGTTTGCTTTAAGTTTAACAATAATATTGCCACCCATTACTGGCCTTGCAGAAATAAAACTAAAAGAGCTTGAACGACTTTGGGCTAGTCTTGATAATAAAGTAGTAATGATATTTTGTTTTAGTCTATTTGAGAAAAATTTTATCTCGTCTTCACTCAAACTAACACGCGAAACCAATAGCACTTCATCGGCAATATAATCAAAATCAAATAATGGAGCAATTTCTGAATTAACCAAAAATTTCACCATTTGCGGTGAATAATTTGATGCAGTGGTTAATTGGTTAAGTTTAACGATGGTTGATTGAATCGCTTGAACAGGCCCTTCTGTTGTTGTTTGTGGTGCTTCTACAGCAGTATCTTCTTCATTTGCAAGCACTACCGGGGATAGTAATACGCTTAACGTCAATAAAACAACATTCAATCTTTTCATTTTTTCTCCATAATCTAAAAATAAAACCAAGTAAAATCTGAAATAACCTGTGGCTATTTCACAGTATTATATTTAAACTTCTTATAAGCAAACAATTATATTATGACTTTCTTTAATTTTTTTAAACGTTCATTATTTTTAGTGTCTTTTTGCGCCTTTTTTGCCACCGCTCCAGCCTATGCTCAAACCGAATCTGAAAAGCAAAGATTAGAGGCTTTCTTTCAAGATTTAGAATCATTCACTAAAGTGTTTAGTAACATCAAACAACTGTATGTTGATGAAGTCACCAATAAAGAATTGTTCGAAGATGCAATCAAAGGCATGGTGACAGGGTTGGATCCTCATTCTAATTATCTAAAACCTAAAGAACAAAAAAATCTACTTGAAAGTGCTTCAGGAAAATTTGGCGGATTGGGTATTGTGATTGGTATGAAGGACGACGCCATCCAAGTCATCTCCCCTATTGACGACACACCTGCTTATCGAGCAGGTATTCAAGCAGGTGATTTAATTGTAAAAATTGGCGATAAGCCTGTGCGTGACATGACACTAGAAGACGGTGTTGAATTAATGCGAGGTGAGCCGGGTACTGATATCCAAGTAACCATTGTTCGTAAAAATACAAAACCTTTTGTGGTTGAAATTACACGTGAAATTATTACCATTACTTCGGTTAAAGGTTATTTGTTAGAAAAAGACATTGGCTATATTCGTATTTCTAGCTTTCAAAATCCGAGCGCTAATTTATTAAAAGAAACACTGGATAAATTGGTTAAGAAAAATGATGGTTATTTAGAATCATTGATTCTTGACATGAGAAACAACCCTGGTGGCGTGTTAGAGGGTGCAGTTGATATAGCCAACTTATTTATTGATAAAAAAGGCTTGGTGGTTTATACCGAAGGTCGTATTCCAAGTTCAAATCTAAAATTCAAAACCGAGCCTGGTGACATAATGCTTGGCTCTCCAATTGTCGTGCTAATTAACGAAGGTTCGGCTTCGGCTTCGGAAATTGTTGCTGGTGCATTACAAGACCATAAGCGTGCCGTTATTATGGGTAGCACTTCTTTTGGCAAGGGCTCGGTTCAAACTATTATTGAACTCGATGATGGTTACGGCCTAAAAGTTACCACAGCGCGTTATTACACACCATCAGGTCGCTCTATTCAAGCCAAAGGCATTGAGCCAGACATTGCTTTAAAAAATATCAGTCTTGAGAATGAAAAAGAAGACAGTGTACTTGGTGATACCAAAGAAAGCGATTTAAACGGCCACCTGGAAGTTGAAGATCCTTCTCAATTATCTGATGAAGAAATTATCACCGCACAAGAAAATAAAAAATCTGAAGAAGATAAAAAAGTCATTGAAAAACTTAAAAAAGATTACTTTGTGCACGAAGCGACTAACCTACTTAAAGCATTGACAGTTTTGGGTAGATAATTGATGGCTGTTGTTCTTTCAGTTGCGAATCAAAAAGGTGGTGTGGGTAAAACCACCACTGCTGTTAATTTGAGTGCCGCTTTAAAAGCCATTAAAAAACGTGTGTTACTGATTGATATCGACCCTCAGGGCAATGCCACAATGGGCTGTGGTGTTGATAAATACAACTTAGAAAATTCAGTTTGTGAACTGCTATTAGATGAATGTACTATTGATGAAGCAACGGTGCACGCCCCTGGCGTTGAGATTGATGTACTACCCTCTAACACCGATTTAATTGCGGCAGAAATTGCCCTACTTAATCGTGAAAAATCTGAATACAAATTAAAGCAAGCCATTGCCAAAGTAGAAGATAAATACGATTACGTGGTAATCGATTGTCCGCCTTCACTTAATATGCTTACGATCAATGCCTTTACCGCATCTAATGGCATTATCATCCCAATGCAATGTGAATACTATGCGTTAGAAGGTTTGACTTCGCTAATACAAACCATTGAAAAAATTCAAGCCACTACTAATCCTGACTTAGACATTACTGGTATCGTTCGCACTATGTTTGATACACGTAATAATTTATCTAACGAAGTATCAATTCAATTGTTGCAGTATTTTTCACACAAAGTATTTAAAACAATCATCCCTAGAAATGTAAAATTGGCTGAAGCACCAAGTTTCGGTCAGGCGGCAATTAACTACGCCAGATCATCCAAAGGGGCAATTTCATATGTCTCACTAGCAAGTGAAGTAATTAGAAAAACATCGATAAATTAAAATGGCAAAAATTGCAAAATTAGGTCGTGGATTAGATATATTGCTAGGGCAAGTTTCTTCTGCGGGTAATCAATCTGACTCTGGTCACAACCTTAAATTATTAAGTGTTGATGCACTACAGCGTGGAAAATTCCAGCCTAGAGACGATATTGACCCTGACACACTAAATGAGCTTGCTAATTCAATTACCTCTCAAGGTGTTATTCAGCCACTGGTTGTTCGTAAAGTCACTTATGATAAATACGAAATCATTGCTGGTGAAAGGCGCTGGCGTGCAGCCAAAATTGCAGGTTTAGACAAAGTCCCTGCTATTGTTCGTGAAATTGATGATCAAGTCGCTTTAGCGATTGGCCTTATTGAAAACATTCAACGTGAATCATTAACACCACTTGAAGAGGCGAGAGCACTACAGAAATTAATTGAAGATTTTAAAATGACACACGAAGAAATTTCACATGTTGTGGGTCGTTCTCGCTCTGCCGTGAGTAATTTGATTCGTTTATTACAACTCAATGAGTCAGTTAAAGGGTTACTAGGCAATGGTAAGATAGAAATGGGTCATGCGCGCGCATTATTATCACTTAAAGAAGATCAACAATTCGATGTTGCCAATCAAGTTATTCGGCGCTCATTATCGGTCCGTCAAACGGAAGAGTTGGTCAAGCGTGTATTAAACCCAAAACCTAAAAAATCCACCGAAGTGGATCCGCACATCACATCATTGATGCGATCTCTAAGCAAGACACTAGATTCAAAAACTGAAATCAAACAAAACAATAATAAAGGTAAAATTATTATTCATTACTCATCTTCTGATGAGCTTGATAATATTCTCAAACACATCAATTAAGCCAGTTTAGCCCTCCTAGAGGATTGCTGTTTATCGCTAACCACCCCAGATGACTGCTATTTATCGCTAGCCCTCCCGGAGGATTACTATGTGTTGCTAATCAAATCCTCCGACTCGATCTAATTTTAAAGAGTCATCATAGTGCATCCAAATACCAAAAGCTTTACCAATAATATACTCTTCTGGAACAAATCCCCAGAAACGAGAATCACTACTACGGGCACGGTTATCACCCATGACAAAATAATGCCCATCTGGAACCCTTAACTTAGGGGCGATTTGAGAATGCCCCTTTGGATCTAGCAATATATCATGTGGATTAGTGTCTAACAATTCACGTTTGTGCTTAAACCCTGTCATCTGTACACCTGATTCAACACCTTGATAAAGACCTAAGTCTTGATAAGCAATCTTTTCATCGTTAACACGCAAATGATCTGATGAATAACTAATGATGTCTCCTGGAAGGCCTACAACACGCTTAATAAAATCAGCACCTTTATAATCTGGATTTTTTTCATAATTTGGATACCTAAAGACAATGACATCACCTCGTTCTGGTTTTTTAAATTCTACGATTTTTTTATTAAGCACTGGCAAACTAATGCCGTAATCAAACTTACTGACCAAAATAAAATCACCGGTTAACAAGGTTGGCATCATTGAGTTTG